>NZ_JBYOKH010000004.1:0-209344 GCF_057799415.1 Achromobacter sp. 18P8.1.1
TCTGCGGCCGCTCCAGCGCCATCGCCAGCCCCGGCCGCAGCCACTCCGGTGCCAGGCCGAAGCGCATTGGACTTCAGCGCCTCGCGTCCTGACTGGGAGGGATTCCTGCGTGGGGCCGATCCCGAGGCCGGCAAGCAATTGGCGGCAAACGGCAAGCCCGGAGCCGGCGTCCAGGCCTGTATCGCCTGCCACGGGCCCGCCGGCATCACGCCCACCGGCGGCATCTTTCCCAACCTGGCCGGGCTGAGCCAGGAGTATCTGGCCAAGCAACTGGCTGACTTCCGCAGCGGGACACGGGTGCAGCCGCTGATGAACACGATCGCGCGCGCACTGACCGAGCAGGAAATCGGCCAGGTGGCAGCCTACTACGGCACTTTGGCAGGCCCGCCGCTGCATGTGGGCGAATTCGGCGGCGAAGCGGCGCGCAAGCTGGACCTGCAAGGCGACGGCGCGCGTGCGTTGCCCGCCTGCGCGAACTGCCACGGGCTGCGCGGCATGGGCGAAGGCCCCTTGCTGCCCAGGCTGGCCGGGCAATCCAAGGAGTATTTCACGGACCAGATGACCGCCTTTCGCAATGGCTCGCGCCAGAACGACGACGTGGGCGTCATGCGCGCCTTCTCCCAACGTCTGACAGACAGCGAGATCGAGGCGCTGGCCTTGTACTACGCCGGCCCCCCGCCCAAACCGAAGTGAAGCCCCACCCGCCTTGCGCAATCCGCAGGGCGGGCAATTTTTACTGGTGTTTACCCTAGCCCGGCGCTATACTCGCGGCACTTTCAACCACCTAGAGATCACTGTGGACAACGACGGATGTAGTCGAAAACCGACTGCTCGCGCCGCTTGACGCAGGATCCGCGGAATCTCCCTTCCGCGTGAGTCCTGCGTTCAGCCAGGACTTGGGCTTTCAGCCCCTCTCCCCTTAAAGCTTACCGACGCGATACGCGGGCCTAGTTGCGCGCGTGCCTTGCCGGTCAGGCGGCGCATGCCTGTGGACCTTCCACCGTACTCCCCTGTCAAGGAGACGACCATGCGCATCAAGAAATTCTTCCCCTTCCTGGATCGGGCCCATGACGCCCGCGCCGAAGGCCCGGTGTCGTTCGGCGCCCTGCCGGCGCACGCGCCCGTCACGCCGGTCTATCAATTCACCATCGTCAGCCTGAGCGCCACCCTCAACACCCTGAGAAAGCAGCTGTACTACGAGTTGCAAGCCCTGGACCTGCGGGTGATCGCCGTGCGCATTTCGCGCGCCGAATCCGATCAGTTGGCGTCCACGGTCGTCACGCTGCATTGCCCACCGCACCTGCGCAGCCTGCTCAGCGCCGTGGCGCTGCGGCTGGGACAAAGCCCGGATGTGCGCCGCGTGCACTGGGAAAACGAAACCGGCGCGTCCATCGCCGTGCTGCCGGCCTGAAACCCGGCTTTCCTGGCAAGGAGATTGTCATGAAAGACCCGTACAAAGTCCTGTTGCTGGCGCGCGTGCTGGCCCTGGTGCTGATCTGGCTGGTCGGCGCGGGCCTCGTGCTGGCCTCGGTCTGGCGCCTGCCCTGAGCGCGCCTGGGGGCCCGCCGAGCCCCGTCGAACACCCATAAGCTGAATAGGGGCAAGACCATGAAGAACTTCGAAAACATCCAATTCCTGACCCTGGCCAACACGCTGGTCAGCCTGCTGACTGCCTTCGTGCTGGGCTCGATCGTCGGGTTCGAACGCCAGTTCCGGCAACGCACGGCCGGCCTGCGCACGAACGTGCTGGTGGCGGTGGGGGCCGCCATCTTCGTCGACATGGCGTTCCGCGTGGCCGGCGCGGACGGCGGCGCGCGCGTGATCTCCTACGTGGTGTCGGGCGTGGGTTTCCTGGGCGCCGGCGCGATCATGCGCGAAGGCGGCAGCATCCGCGGGCTGAACACTGCGGCCACCTTGTGGGGCTCGGCCGCCATCGGCGCCTGCGCGGGCGCGTCGCTGATGCTGGAGGCGGTGGCGGCCACGGCCTTCGTGCTGGCGGCCAACACCTTGCTGCGCCCCGTCGTCAGCTACGTGAACCGCCAACCGCTCGATTCGCAGACTTCCGAAGTCACGAACGTGATTCACGTCATCGCGAACGTGGAACATCGCCAGGCCGCGATGACCGTGCTGGAGGAGGTGCTGGAGGCCGAACAGCTGCCGCTGTCGGAACTGAAGATCGACCAGTTCGGCGAGAACGAGGTCGAAATCGAAGCCGCGCTCAGCGAGGCGTCGGTCGACGAACTGGATCTGGACCGGGTGACCGCGAGCATCGCCGCATCGCCCGCCGTGCGCACGGCGTTCTGGGCCGCACGCACGGTGTGAACCTGGGGACGGCTGCGGCGAAACGCTCTAGAATGGGCGCCGACCATGCGTACCCCTCTGCCTACTTTCCACCGCGGCAACGCCGGCCTTTGGCTGGTGCTGATGCTGTTCGTGCTGAAGGCGATGGTGCCGCAGGGTTTCATGCCGGCCACGCACCAAACCGGCACGCTGATCCAGCTGTGCTCGGCCGCGGGCCCCATCTGGGTGGCCGGGCCGTCCAAACAGGACAACGCGCCGGACGAACGGCACGCGGCGCAAGCCGCCACCTGCCCCATGGGCATGGCGCTTGCCGCGGTGGCCCTGCCGCCATCGCCCGTCATGCTGCCGGCGAAGTTGGCCGTCATGGCCCATCCGCTGGCCGCGCGCGCCCCGCCCGGCCCGGTTCTCGCCTCCGTCACCGGCGCGCCGCTAGGCGCCCGCGCCCCACCCACTGCCTCGGTATCCCGCTAGATCCTGCGCCGCCCCTGCGCGGCAATTTTTAGCTTACCGAGAGCACTCATGCCTTTTTCTTCCGCCAGGACGCATCGCGTCCTGAAGCGGCGCGTGGCCATTTGGACCGCGCTCGCCTTCACGCCCGCGCTGCACGCGCAAACCGCCCCGGTCGCTACGCTGCCGGCCATTTCCGTATCCGGCGACACGGTCGCGCCGACCTTGCTCGAACATGCCGCGACCGGCACCTTGCTGGGCCTGACCCCGTTCGAAACGCCTGCCAGCATCGACATCATCAGCAACGAACAGCTGCGAGCACGCGGCGCCACCACCGTCACCGACGCCATCACCCAGGCGGCAGGTATCAGCGCCATGCGTCATCCGGGCAATGGCGGCTCATCCCTGTCTTCCCGCGGATTCACCGATTCGAACTCCGTCGCGCAACTGTATGACGGCGTGCGCCAGTACGGCGGCGTGGGACAGACCTTCATCTACGACCCCTGGGCGGTGGACCGCATCGAGGTGCTGCGCGGCCCCGCCTCGGTGCTGTACGGGGAAGGCGCCATTGGCGGCGTCGTCAACGTGATCCCCAAGAAGCCCACGCGCGGCCCCATCGAAAACGAGCTGATGACGACGCTGGGCACGCACGACACCCAGCGCTTTGGTTTCGGCAGCGGCGGCGCGCTGGATGACAAGTGGTCGTACCGGCTGGATGTCAGCGGCAACCACACGAATTCCGGGATCAGCCTGGGCGATTCACGCGACGCTGCTGTCACCGCCGCCCTGCGGCTGGACGTATCGCCGGAACTGAACTTCACGCTGACCCAAGCCTACGCCTGGCAGGAACCCACCCGCTACTTCGGCACGCCGCTCGTCGACGGCACGATGGATTACGGGCTGGCCAAGCAGAACTACAACGTGGCCGACAGCAAGATCATCTACCGCGACAGCCGCACGGAATTGAAGGCCGAGTGGTCGCCCAACGCCGCCACCACCGTGCGCAGCCGCCTGTACTACATCGGCAGCAACCGCGACTATCGCGATGCCGAAAACTACGCGTGGACGCCGGCCGGCCAGATCCTGCGCAGCGGCTATACCGAGATCGGCCACGACCAGGAGCAGACCGGCATGGTCACCGACGCCTCGTTCGACGGCCATCTGCTCGGACTGGCGAACAAAGTGGCGGTGGGGGTCGAGCTGAACCGCGCCTCGCTCAAGCACACCAACAATTCGCCCTATTCCGGCACGTCGCTGGTGGATCCGTACGACGTCGATCACGGACGCTTCATCAATGTCGCCGGCACGACGCCGCGCTATCGCAATACGGCCAGCCAGTACGCGCTGTTCGCCGAAGACCGGCTGATGTTGACGTCCCGCTGGTCGGTGCTGGGGGGCTTGCGCTACGACCACATCGACCTGAAACGGCGCGATCTGGTCGCTGACGAGACGGCCTTCCGCAGCACCTACACCAACGTCGGATGGCGCTTGGGCACGGTCTACGACGTGCTGCCCACCTTGTCGGTCTATGGCCAATACGCGCAGGCCGCCGATCCGATCGGCAGCCTGCTGTTGCTGTCGCCCGCCAATAAGGACTACGAGCTGTCGCAGGGCAAGCAGATCGAGATCGGCGTGAAACAGACGTTCTGGGACAACAAGGGCCAATGGACGCTGGCCGCCTATCACATCACCAAGAACAACCTGGTCACGCGCGACCCCAACGACCCCGCGCTGCGCATCCAGGTGGGCGAGCAATCGTCGCGCGGCCTGGAGGCCACGCTGGGCGTGGAACTGTCGCCCGCATGGCGAGTGGACCTGAACGCCGTGGCGCTGCGCGCGCGCTACGACGACTTCAATGAATCGGTCGGCGGCGTGGCAGTGTCGCGTAACGGCAATGTGCCGACCGACGTGCCGGAACGCGTGGCCAACGCGTGGGTCAGCTGGAAGTTCGCCCCACAATGGACGGCCAGCGCTGGCGTGCGCTACGTAGGCAAGCGCTATGCAGACGCCGCCAACCGGCTGGAAATGGCGGGCTACACCACGACCAACCTTGCGCTGCAATGGGAGCCGCGGCGCGACCTGAGCCTGGCGCTTCGCGCCTTCAACGTGTTCGACCGCCAGTACGCCGAAACCGCCTACTACAACCAGACGCAGTGGCTGGTGGGCGAAGGCCGGCGCGTGGAGCTCAGCGCCAACTACCGGTTCTGAGGCAGGGGCGCACTAAGGGCTGAGCAAGTCCGACAAGGCGTTGCCCAATTCCTTGACCGCGCCAGTCACGCCTTCGGCCGCGCCTTCCGCGCCCACGCCGATGGCGCGGCCAAAGCCTTGCGCCACCTGTGCGGCAAAGCCCCGTCGGACCGAGAACTTGGGATTGTCCAGGCTGCCTTGAAGTTTGAACTGGAAGCGCAAGGCGCCGGTCTTGTCTTTCATGGCGGCCAGCACCGCCTTGCGCGGCAACGAAAACAGGGTGCCGTCGCCGCTGAACTTCAGGTCACGCAGCGCGACGGTGCCCGAGGCCTGCAATTCGCGCTTGGCGATGGTGGTATTCATATCCAGATCCATCGCACCGCCAGTCAGCGACCCCGCGTCCTTTTCCGACAGGTAAGGCGCGGCGTGCCGGATGTCCATATTGCGCACGGCCACTTTCATGTCAGCGTCCGTCCCGCCGACTTGCAACCAGCCCTGCGCGCGCACGGTCGACTCCCCATTGCGGTTCTCTTCCAAAGTGCCGCTGAACTCCATATCGCTGTGCGTGCCATCCCCCGGGACCGACAACGGGCTCAAGCGGGCCTGGACGTTCTTGAATGGAATGCGATGCGGCGGCTTGGACACCGCGGCGTCCTCGAAATCCAGCCGCCCGTCACGCAGGATCAACTCCGCGACACGGATCGTGCGATCTGCACGCGATTTGCCGTCGCCGCCGGCGCCTGCGTGCAGCGCCGCTTGCAAGGCGGGGGCAATCTGCATTTCGCCATCGGCGCCGCGCACGACCGCAAAATCGAAGCCTTCGACCACGACGGCGTCGAACACGGCCTCATGGCGCAAAAAGGCCGACCATTCCGGTTCCAGCACAACGCGTTTGGCGCTTGCGCCCGCTTGGCCCGGGGCGCCGGACACCTTCACATCAGTCAGCACGACCTGCCGCCAGCCGACCTGCACGTTGCCTACCTGGCCCCGGGGCCCCAGCATGCTTGAAATCCGCTGTTCGGCGATGCGGGTAGCGGCAAACGCCAGCACCCCGGCCAACGCGGCAAGGACAAGCAGCACGGCAAGGGTGGTGCCCAAGGCCGATCTCCGGCGCGGCGCGGCAGCGTTCAAGCTCATTGCGGTTCCTGTTTCGTGATGCCGGGGGGGCGCAGACTGCGCATCGCGCAGCGTCAAACTGCAGGCCTCACCCGGGATGGTCAGCGATACGGCGCCATTATTCAATGGACGAAATGGATGATGGCAGCTTATGCCCCCTTCGCGCAAACGGCCCCGTCCACGCCATTGAAAGCGCGGACGGGGCCGTTGGGATTCGCGCTGCCGGCTTGCGGACTCAATGCGCGATCAGGGGGTCAGCGCTGCGGCTTGCCGGGCTGGCCGGGTTGCTGGCCGCCCTGCTGGCCCTGGCCTCGATCGGCATTCTGGCCAGATTGGCCGGGCTGCTGGCCGGGCGACTGATTGCGGTCCTTGGGGTTTTCCTGGGCCTGTTGCTTTTGCGGCTGCTTTTGCTGGTCGGGCTGATTCTGATTGGACATTACAAGTCTCCTGATAGGCGGAAAAGGCTCCGCTACATCGGGAGTAGCAACTGGCGTGCCCAACGGCCGTGGCCACAAGCATCCAAGGGGAAACAGATCGCAGTCCCCGTTTTTCGACCGGTAAGTCCTGGCCCTGCTGGAAGAAATTGCGCAAGCGGCGACGCGCCTGCGAGCGCTACTGCGTGATGACGCGGGCGGGGAAAGCCGGTTCGGTTTCTTTGGCGCCGCCGTCGAAAGCCTCGATCCAGGACGAAGCGTAATTGGCGGGCGCGGCCAACGGTTCGCCGCCGTCGCGCTGGGTGCGTAGCCGCACCATCAAGGCGTCCAGCGGCATCGGGCGCCCGAGGGCAAACCCTTGTCCGTAACGGCAGCCGGCCGCCCGTAAGGCGGGGATGTCGGCGACGTTCTCCACCCCTTCGGCTACGACGCGCCAGCCCAGACGCGTGGCTAGTTCCGCGGCAGTGCGCAACACTTCAAACGCCACGGCGCTGCGCCGCATGCGCGTCACGAAATACTGATCGATCTTTACTTCGGACAAGGGAATGGCCGATAGCAACTTCAGCGAGGCATGGCCCGTGCCGAAGTCATCCAGGCTGACCTCGCACCCCGCGTCCTCCAGTTTCATCAACGACGCGCGCAAGACATCCAATTCGCGGATGGGCTGGTCTTCGGTCAGCTCGACCCGCACCAGCGAAGCCGGCAGCTCGGCGGTATAGATGAGATCCAGCAGGAAATCCACGGCGCTTTCGTCGGACAGCGTGGTCGCCGGCGCGTTGATGGCGACCGGCACCGCAATGCCCGCGCGCCGCATCGTCAGCAATATGTCGATCACGCGCAGGCAGACGCGCTCGAACAGCAGTTTGTCCAAGCCCATGCGGTTGATCGCGGGAATGAATTCAGCAGGCATGACGATACCCAGGCGGGGATGCTGCCATCGCGCCAACGCTTCGGCGGATACGATCCTGCCTGTCATCAGGTCCACCTGCGGTTGCAACAGCACCCGCAGGCCATCCTTTCCTGCCACCATGGCCGCGATTTCTTCGTCGCTGACCACCGAGCTTGTGGAAGCCTCGTGATTGGGCGTCATGTCTACGCTCCTCGCGTGCCCCTGGGTAAGGCCTGCGCTGTCCGGGCGCAGAAAGAGGCACATTGGGACATGAGTATTCACCATCGGCTTACCGCGATGCGCCGGCCGTAATTTCCGGCGCATTGAACCGCCAAATGTTTTTTTATGCGATTTCGAGCAATTGTTCCAGGCAAATTTGCGCCTAAGACGCAGTAAAGTCACACAAATGAAACTATTTGTATGGACTCATCCAGATTCATGAATCTGACACCCAGTGGACGACGATGGCGAGGCAGATATAACCGCCTTGTCGACATGGTAGGGTTTGCGTCTTTCGGCCTTCGGGTCCCACTGCAGCTTGATGAATAGCGTGACGAATTTGCTTACCCGCTGGCGTGCTTCCTTGCGCAATGTCTTGTGGCTGGACGCGTTGCAAGCCGCCGCCATCAGCGCGGCACCCGTGATCCTGGCCGTGCTGGTGCACGAACCCCGCCTGGGCTGGACCGCGATCGCCGCATTCTGGGCCTGCTTTGGCGATCCGGGTGGCCCCTTGCGACAACGTGCCGGCTCCATGCTGGCGCTGGGCCTGATCGGCGGCCTCTTCTGCTTCCTTGCCAGCGCTAGCGCCAGCCATCTATGGCTGCTGCTGCCGCTGACGTTTATCTGCTGCACGTTCGGCGGCTTGCTGCGCGTGCTGGGGCCGGCGGCGGCCATCGTCGGCACCTTGCTGTCCGCCGGCTTCGTCGTAGCCGCCGAATTGCCCGCGCCCACGTTGGCCGAAAGCCTGTCGTATACCCTCTTCTTCCTGGCGGGTGCTGTCTGGGCCATCCTGATGACCGCGCTGGTATGGCGCCGACGGCCCTGGAAGGACGCCACGCACGCGGTCGCGCATTGCTACCGCGGGCTGGCGGACTTCGCCGACGCGCTGGCCCGCATGTATTCGGGCCTGACCCCGGCGGCCGGGCCCCAAGCCTGGACTGCCGTCACCAAACCGCAGCGCAGCGCCCAGCGCGCCGCCTTGGAGGCCGCCCGCGTCCGCATCCGCGAAGTGCAGGAATCGCGCCCTTCACGCCGCGCGCGCGCCAACCAGCTGACCTACCTGCTGGACAGCGCCGAAGACAGTTTCATTGCGCTGGTCGCCTGCGCCGACCTGCTGGAATCCCACGCTCCGCAATGGCTGGGGCGCAGCGCCGGCGCGCACCTGTCGCATGCGCTGCACCGCTACGCCAGCGTTTGCAATGCGATTGCCAGCACCTCGGACGTCAGCGACCCCAAACAGGCGCAATGCCTGCGCGAGCGTCTGGCCCACTATGGCGCCGGCCTGCATGACCTGCGCGGCGGCGCCATGGCCTATGCGCCCGATCTGGCCACGATGGTGCCCGTACTGGACCGCCTGCTGCACACGGCGCAAGCCGTCACGCAAGCGCTGTTCGACCAGGGCGATGCGCCTGCCGCGCCCGCCCAGCAAGGTCGCGGGACGTCTCGCGCACGGCAGGCGTGGCGCACACTGCGCCAGAACCTGGGGGTGGAATCCGACGCCTTCCGCCACGCCTTGCGCGTGGGCGTCGGCGCCACCATCGCCGTGGCCTTGTCCAAGACATTCGCCGTCAACCATGGTTATTGGATGTCGCTGACGCTGGTCTTCATCCTGCAGCCCTATTTCGCCACCACCTGGCAGCGCACCCTCGAACGCGTCACCGGCAGCGTCGCCGGCGCCGTTGGCGCATCGCTGCTGGGCCTGCTGTTGAGTACGCCGCTGTCGGTGGCATTGGCCGTCCTGCCCATTGCGCTGGGCACCTTCGCCGCGCGCACCATCCATTACGCGCTGTTCACCTTCTTCCTGACGTCGCAGTTCGTGCTGGTCAGCCATATCCAGCAACCGGAAATCTATGAACCCACGCTGGCGGCGCTACGCGCCTTCAACAGCGTGCTGGGCGGCATCCTGGCGCTGCTGGTGGGCGTTCTGGTGTGGCCGGAAAAAGAGCCGCGGCAACTGGCCGGCGCCCTGACACGGGCGCTGGATCGGCACGCCGCGTATGCGCTGGCACTGACTCGGCAAAAAAGCGGCGCGGCCTCGTTGCCGGATGAAAGCAGCATCGTCACCTTGCGCCGCCAAGCCTGCCTGTCGGCCGATAATGCCGAGGCCTCATTGCAGCGACTGCAACAGAATCCGGTGCACCGCGAGCGCAACGTCGACACCGCGGTGAACCTGCTGAACGCCATGCGGCGTATCACGGCAGCCGGCACAGTGCTGGAGATCCAGCCCGCCCTGCCCTCCGAGGCGCCTGCCGCAGCTGCCCTGCGCGACTATGGCTTGGTGCTGGCCCACGCGCTCCATCCGCAGGATCACGGGGCGGACCTGCCTCCCCGCCAATGGGCCGTGCCGGCCGCCATCGCCGCAGCCGACCCGGCCTTGGCCGAGCCGCTGGACCGCATCGCCCAGCAGGCGCGCCAGGTGCGCCAATTGCGCGACCGCATCGAGAAGGATCCACCCCAGTAGGCCGCCGCGGCGGGCCCACGGGCCATCTTTGCGCCGAATCCAGGTATCTGGAAGCCGCTTGATGCGCATCAAGGGCCGGCCCCTCGGAAAGCGTAACCATGTCGCTATGGGACGCTTACTGAGGAGACCCGCATGTATCGCCGCATTGCCGTACACCTGGACCACGGATTCGACTGCGAACGCCGCACCCGGCTGGCGCTGTCGCTAGCCAAACGCCACAAGGCCGAACTGGTCGGCATCTACGCCAGCGCGGCGCCGCCCCAGTATTACTACGGCGAATCCGTGTTGATGTCCCGCACGCTGAACGTCATGAAGGAACTGCAGGCGCAGAACCGCGCCGCGGTGCAGAACGCATTCCTGGATGCGGCCGCCGCCGCCGATGTGCCAGCGGTGGTACGCGCCGGAGACACCGCGCCCAGCGTCTGCGTGGCGCTGCACGCTCGCACCAGTGATCTCGTCATCGTCAGCCAGTTCAACCGCGACGATGTCGAAGCCGCGCATGAATCCGAATTCGTCGAGCAGATGCTGCTGACGGCCGGTCGCCCTGTGCTGGTGCTGCCCTCCAGCGGCGATTTCCCCACCGTGGGCGACCGCGTGCTCTTCTGCTGGGACGGCAGCCGCGAAGCCGCCCGCGCCTTGGGCGACGCCACGCCGGCGCTGCGCCTGTCGTCGCACCTGATCGCGCTGACCATGGACGAAGGCGGATCCTCGCAGAAAGACGAAGCCACGCCGTTTGAAGACCTGGCCACGTATTGCGTCGCCCATGGCATGCCCGCCCCGGACCACGTGCGCCGCGACATCAAGGGCGTCGGCGTGGGTAGCACCATCCTGAATGCCGCCGCCGACCATAGCGCGGACATGATCGTGATGGGCGCCTATGGCCACAGCAAGCTGCGCCAATGGGCGATGGGCGGCGCCACCGCGTCCATCCTGAAGAGCATGACCGTCCCGATCATGTTCTCGCACTAAGCACGCGGCTAGGCCGCTTCGGCTTGCGCCTCCACCACCGGCGTCAGCACGGGCTTGCCGCTGAAATGCGCCGTGGCGTTCTGCAGAAACAGCGCCACGGTTGCCGCCACCGCCTCGGGTGAACGGCCCGCGCTATGCGGCGTCAGCACCACATTGTCCAGTTGCTTCAAGGCATCCGGGACTTGCGGTTCACCATCCACCACATCCAGCCCTGCGCCTGCGATGCGCTTTTCAGCCAGCGCGGAGATAAGCGCAGCGGTATCCACCACACTGCCGCGCGCAATGTTCACCAGATAGCCGTCGGGGCCTAATGCGTTCAGTACGTCGGCGTTCACCAGATGTCGGGTGCCCGTGCCCCCGGGGGTGGCCACCACCAGGAAGTCAGAGTCCGCGGCCAAGGCGCGCGGCGTGTCGAAATAGGTGTACCCGGTTTCGGGACGCGCGCGACGGTTGTAGTAACCGACGCTCATGCCGAATCCGTTGGCGCCACGCTTGGCGATTTCAAGCCCGATGGTGCCCAGGCCAAGAATGCCCAGGCGCTTGCCCGTCACTTGCGGCCCCATGAAGCCGCTCCAGTGGCCCTGCCGCACCCAGGCGTCCGCTTGAGGCAGATGGCGCGCCACGCCCAACAACAGCGCCATCGCGTGGTCGGCCACCGACACCGCATTTGCGCCCGGGCCGTTCGTGACGATGATGCCCCGCGATGCGGCGGCGGCCAGATCGATGTTCTCAAAGCCCACCCCGAGCGAACAGACCAGCTCGAGTTTCGGCAAGGCAGCCATTTCATCGGCGCGCAACCCGGTGGCGCCGCGCGTCAGCACGATGCGGATGTCCTCGGCATGGGCCTGGATGGCTTGCGCGCGGGCTTGCGCCGTCGGCGCATAGATGGCTTGAAAGCCGTGTTCTTCAATCGCGGGCAGGAAACCCTGCACGCTGTCGATCAAAATCAATAAGGGAATGGTCATGGAGGCGTTGCCGGATAGGCGGATGGCTGCGAAAAGGCGGAGAAATCTTACGCCTCGCCACGCACCCGCGCTATCGGCCGTCCAAGGGACGGCCATTCCCGGAAAAACCGACGGGCCGGCCGGCGCCGCGAGGCGCTCAGCCGGCCGTCAGCGTTATATCCGTCCCATCAGCAACATCACGATCAGCACGATCACGACAATGCCCAGCAAGCCACTGGGGTAATAGCCCCAGCCCTTGCTGTGCGGCCACGCGGGCACGGCACCGATAAGCAGCAGGATCAGAATGATCAGCAGAATGGTCGACATGATGACTCCTCGTCGTTATTGATTCGAATTGTTCAGCGGCATGCGGGCATCAGCGTTTGGGAGGATCGATTTCCCTGATCGGCGGCGACAGCGGCGGCAGATCGACTTCCGGTTCGTCCGTATCCGGTTCTACCGGCAGATCCCCGGGCGGCGAGCCGGGCGGGATCGGATCGGGTTTGGGCGGCACGTGTAGCTGTAACGTGGGTTGCATGGCACTCTCCTGTAGGGATCCTTGCCGGGACGGGACGTTGGGTCCCGGCCCGCAACGATCGATTCGCTGATGTTGTTGCTGCCGATTGCCTCAGCAAGTAGCGTGCCTGACCCTCATGTTTCCCGGATATCGCCGCCGTCGGGCACGTTGCTTGCTGCAGGCGCCGCCGACGCCGTTGGAGATCAGCATGGACGCCCGCATATCGCCCCCCGAGCCCGTAGCGCTGGTCTACGTTGACGACACGCAGCCAGGCTACCGCCGTGTGCGCGTGAACGGCAGCACGTTCCATTACGTGGACGCGCAGGGAAAACGCATCAAAGATGACGCGGAAATCGCCCGTATCCACGCGCTGGTGATTCCTCCCGCCTATGAAAACGTCTGGATTTGTCCCCTGCCCCATGGCCACCTTCAGGCCACCGGCCGCGATGCGCGGGGCCGCAAGCAATACCGCTACCACCCAGACTGGGCGGCATTGCGCGACGCAGACAAGTATCAGAACCTGCTGGCGTTCGGCCAGGCCCTGCCGCGCATCCGGCGCCAGGTTGACCGGCACATGCGCGCGGCCGGGTTGGCGCAAGACAAGGTAATCGCAACGTTGGTGAAGTTGCTGGAGACCACGCTGATCCGGATCGGCGCACGCGAATACGCGCGGTCCAACAAGTCTTACGGCCTGACGACGCTCAAGCGCCGGCATACGACGGTCGCGGGCAGCAGCTTCCGGTTTCGCTTCCAGGGCAAGAGCGGCGTGCCGCACGACGTGACGGTGAAGGATCGCCGCGTGGCCCGCATCATCCGCCGCTGCCTGGAAATTCCGGGCCAGCAGCTCTTCCAGTACCTGGATGAAGACGGCGGCAAGCACCCCGTGGATTCCGGGGCGGTCAATGCCTATCTGCGAGCCGCCGGCTCGGGCGACTTCACGGCCAAGCATTACCGCACTTGGGCGGGCTCGGTGCTGGCGTACGCCGCGTTGCAGGCTCGCCCATTCGAAAGCGAGGCGCAGGCCAAGCAGACTCTGGTGGACGTCATCAAGCAGGTTTCGCAACGCCTGGCGAACACGCCCGCCGTATGCCGCGCCTGTTATGTCCATCCCGCCCTGCTCGAGGCCTATCTGGCGGGCACGCTGCCGCCGAAATCGCGGGCGCCGGACGCGCCGCGTGGCCTGGACGCGGACGAGCGGCGCCTGCTGGCATTCCTGCGAGGCTTGCCCGGCGGTGTAGACGGCACCGGCCCCGCCGGCGCATCAAAAAAGGGATGAACGAGCGTTCTTCGCCCGAGGTTGCGGCGCGGCGCCGTCTGCCCAGTTCGATTCGGTTTGATTGTCGACCACCGCGCGTTTGTCGCGCGCAGCCTCATCCGGGCTAGAGGCGTCTGGTTTGACCGGTTGTTTCGGCACATCGACGGGGCCGCTCGGCGGCAGTATCTTAGCGTTGTCCTGCGCGCCGGCTTGCGCGGACCGGCCCGCACGATCAGAGGCGGCGGACGACGACGGGGAGCGGTTTTTCATTGGTATCTCCTGCCAGGTTTCGATTTTCCATCCTACGGCCAGCGGCCGCGATAAAGCACTCGCAGTACCTTCAAATTGCAAGCGGATGTGCCCGGGCCGGCCGGGCATGCCTTTGCCGACGGCCACGGGAACTCACAAGGAGATGCAATGCGAGACCCAAACTTCGAGCAATGTGTGCAAGCCTGCTATGAATGCGCGGTGGCTTGCGACCAGTGCGCCGCGACCAGCCTGGAAATCAATGCTACGCGCATGAAGCGCTGCATCAGCCTGGCCACGGACTGCGCCAGCGTGTGCCGCCTGTGCGCCGCCATGCTGGCCCGCAACGGGGAGTTTTCTACCGCGTTATGTACTTTGTGCGCCTTGGTTTGCGATGCCTGCGCGCGGGCATGCACGCCGCATCAGGACATGGAGCACTGCCAGATCTGCGCCGGCGCTTGCCTGGCTTGCACGCTGGCCTGCCAAGACATGCTCGAGGCCTAGCGCCCCGACACGCCACGCGGCCGTACGGGCCGGTCCGCGCTGGTGGAATCCCCGCCCGATTGCCAGGAGCTTTCTGATGGCCTCTACGAACACACCTCTGCCTTCCGACTTTCCCGAGAACGGCCCGGACAATCGTGGGTCGCGCAGACGCGCGCGCCATCCGGAAAGTTGGATCGATGAAATCGAGGCGACGTTGCGCGACGCCGACCCGACGGATCTGGACGCGCTGAAGGCCCGGCTGTCGGACCAGTTAACCGCCACGCGGCGCAGCCTGCGTGACGCCTCGGAGAATGCGGGCGACCTGATGCGTGAAACGATCGACTGCACCGAGGAATACATCCATGCCCGGCCATGGCAAGCGGTCGGACTGGTGGCCGGCGCAGCTTTCCTATTCGGCGTCATCGTCGGACGCCAATAGCCGCGCCAGCCGGCCCGTGCCGGGCGTCAGCCCGGCTTTTGCGCCTTTTCCTTGGCATCCCCGTAAGCGGCCTGCGTCTTGCCGGCCACCTTCTGCGCGGTCCCCTTCAGTTCGGTGGACGTGCTGCCGGTGGCCTTGCCGGCGACTTCCTTCGCCTTGCCGACGGCTTCGTTGACTTTGCCCTTCACCTGGTCCTTGTTCATGGCTCTCTCACTTTTCATCGCGTGGTTGGAATAACGGCGCCTGGGACGACGCCCACGGCAGGCCCCGCAAGCCGCGTGCCCAAAGCTCCACCCCTGTAATAAAACGCTGTGCCAGGAACAGCAATTGCGTCCTTGAACCCCACCGCGCGCCTTGCGCGCCAGCTTCGAGGAGCATCGCATGAGCAAAACCCCCAGCGCCAGCACCGGCGACCGTCCCCATCCCACCCCGCCCATGCCGGGTCAACATCTTGAGAAGCCCGGCAACGAAGCCGATATGGCGCTCAAGCCCCAATATCAGGCCCCCGGCTATTCAGGCAGCGCCAAACTGCAGGATATGGCCACCCTTGTCACCGGCGGGGATTCGGGTATCGGCCGTGCCGTCAGCGTGCTGTTCGCGCGTGAAGGCGCGGACGTCGCGGTCATTTATCTGAATGAACACAAAGACGCGGAGGACACCCGGCGCGCGGTCGAGGCCGAAGGCCGGCGCTGCCTGCTGATTCCGGGCGATGTGCAGGACGCGACCTTCTGCAAGGACGCCGTGGCCCAGGTGGTAAAAGCCTTCGGCAAGCTGGACGTCCTGGTGAACAACGCGGCCTACCAGCAGCACACCGATACGCTGACCGAGATCAGCGACGACAAATGGGACAAGACGCTGCGCACCAACATCACCGCCTACTTCTACATGGCCCGGGCGGCGTTGCCCCATCTGAAGGCGGGCGCCTCCATCATCAATACGGGCTCAGTGACGGGACTTCGCGGCAGCGCCAAGCTGCTGGATTATTCGTCCACGAAAGGCGCGATCCATGCCTTTACCCGTTCGCTGGCGGCGAACCTGGCGGACCAGGGGATCCGCGTGAACGCCGTGGCGCCTGGCCCCGTCTGGACGCCCCTGAACCCGGCGGACCAAAGCCCTAAGGCCATCAAGGAATTCGGCAAGCACACCGACCTGGGCCGGCCGGCACAACCCGAAGAAATTTCTCCCGCCTATGTATTCCTGGCGTCTCCCGTGTGCGCCAGCTACATCACCGGTATCGTGCTGCCCATTACAGGCAGCGCCGGCGACTGACCCGTCAGGTGACGGAGGTGGGTGCCTCGACGTGCTGGGGCGGCGTCAAAGGGTCGAAATCCTCCCACTTCCCGTTCAACCAGCGCCCCTGTGCACGTTCGATGTCGCGGCCGCCGGATTCGCGCAATACCTGCCGCGCCAGCGCCTCCTTCCCCACTGGAACATGCAGCGCCAGCATCACGCCGGCCGGGCGAATGGCAGGATGCATTGCTTGCGGGTGGAGCGTGGACTTCCCCCGGCGCTTGTCCCGCCCGACGATCCACAGCGCGCCCGCCAACGCGCCCAGGTAGGCGCCTACGCCCGCTGCAGCGATGACGATGAAGATAGATGCCGCAATCTGTGCCGCGATCAGGCCGCCCACCAGCGCAAACAGCAATCCCAGCGCCGATGCGCCTGCCACGGCGCCCAGGTGGCCACCCTTCGCATCGGGGTCTGCCACCCGATCGCCGCCCAAGGGATAGCGCCCGTGCTCGCCTGCGGAGTTGATATAGAACGTATGCACGTCGTCTTCCGTGAAACCCTCGGCAAAGAGCTTCTGCGCGGCCACGGTGGCTTGGTCGAATGTCTGGAAACGTGCGGCGACAATCAAGGACATGACGTTCTCCCGGATGGATGTATGACTTGGCGCAGCAACTCGCATGCCCGTCACGCGAAGGCACGGCGCTTGCTGTAGGGCGTGCGCACACCCGTCCGGGTGCTGCGCTTCACCCCTACCCGGAGACCGCCATGCCCCGCACCCCCGCCCCCGATTTTCCCGTTGGCTTGCCGGACCCGAACGACAATGGCCGCCCCGATCTGGGTCCCAGCGATTCATCCGATTCAGCCAGCGACCTGCCGCCCGGCCTGGCGCATTCCGATAGCGATTCGCAGGCAACCGGTGAACGCGAAAGCGTCGAACCGGATGTCCGCGACGACGATGGCAGCGACATCGCGCCGGACCGCGTTACCGGCGCCGACGAGGCCGGCATTTCCCGTTCAGCGCCCAATCCGGTGCGCAATGGCGGCTGACTCCCTGTCGGCTGAGTCCGAACCCGCACGCGCGCCCCTCGGATTCGGTGGGGGCACAGTGGCCACGACCCATGACAAAACCCTGGACGTTTCTGGCGACAGTGAATTTTTTTCTAACCCTGGCGCAGAAACTGCCGCAAGCGGCGATCCACGCGGGCGTGAACTGTCGCGACTCGATTGGCTGGCGCTGATCGCCGTCGTGGCGGGCGGGTTGAACTGCGGCCTGATTGCCGCCGTCAACCTGGACGTATTCGCGAAAGTCCTGCCGTACACGGTGGCGACCCGCGCCGTGCAAGGGCTGATCGGCTTGGCCGCCCTGCATTGCGTGGTGCTGCTCTTCCGCTTGGCGGAGGCCCCGGACTGATCGGGGCCTGGCACCTTATTTTCCGCCCGGCCGCTTGCCGGGATACTCCCCTCCCTCTTCGAATTGCGGCCCCTTGGTGTTGGGCGTCTTGTCCGCCGGCCGCTTGGCCGGCGGATTCTTGGCGACCTCGGGCTCGTCCGCGCCGAACTGGCCGCTACGGTGGGCGGCGTCCGTCTGGTCGTTCGGTGTGTTCGCCTCGGGCTTGGCCGGCTTCTGTGCAGTGGGCTGTGTCATCTTGCTCTCCATGTTGCCGTTGATGCGCGGATGGGCGGCGCAAGCGGCGTGCCCGGGGGGCCGGGAACGCCGCTTGCTTAGGGGGTGTGCAGGCCCGCCTCACACCGGGCCCTTACCCAAAGGAGTCAGTCATGAATCTGTCCAGAACCGTTTGCCCCGCTATCGCCCTGTGCCTGTCCGCCCTGGCGTTCCAGGCCTCCGCGCAAACCACGCCGGTACGCAGCAGCGACCAGATCGACAACCAGTACAAGATGGATAAAAAGCAATGCGACGGTATGAAGGGCAACCAGAAGGACGTCTGCCAGCAGCAGGCAGAAGCCAACCGCGACAAGGCGAAGGCCGACGCCAAGGCTGGCAAGGAAAAGGCGGAAGCCAATCATGACGCCGCCAAAACGCGCAACGATGCCGATTACAAAGTCGGCAAGGAAAAGTGCGACGCGATGTCCGGCAACGCCAAGGACGCTTGCGTCGCTGACTTGAAGACCCGCTACGGCAAGTAATACCCCCCGGCGGAAGGCGCGCGCCGGGCCCTAGCCCGGCCGCGCTACCCTTACCCCGCGTCGCGGGCTTCGCCTGATCCGGCCTCGCCGGGCATGACGTACCCTGCGGCCGCGTATTCCTCGAGACGGTTGTAGAGCGTCTTGGGGCTGATGCCAAGCATCGCCGCGGTTTGCTTCTTGACGCCATTGCAGCGTGCAAGCGTGGCCAGAATCAAGCGCCGGTCGGCCTCGGCCAGGGTCTCGCCCACCGGCACGCTGACCTGTCCGGTCGCTGCATCGCCACCCGGCGAGACGTGCGGCGCCAGCATATCCACATCCAACACGTCGCCGTCGGCCATGATGAAGGCGCGCCGCACAAAGTTCTTGAGCTCGCGTACATTGCCCGGCCATTCGTATTGCATCAGCGCCTCGGCGGCCTGCGGCGAGAACACCTTGTTCTTGCCGGTTTCCTGGTTTTGCGCCTGCAAGAAGCGCTGCGCCAGGAACAGGATGTCGTCGCCGCGTTCACGCAGCGGGGGCAGTTCGATGGGGAAAACGCTCAGGCGGTAATACAGGTCTTCACGCAGCTTGCCATCCTGCACGGCCTGTTCAGGATTGCGGTTGGTCGCGGCAACGATGCGGATGTCGCAGCCGATCTCCCGGTTGGTCCCCACCCGCATGAACTGTCCGGTCTCCAGCACCCGCAGCAGCTTGACCTGCAAGTCCAGTGGCATTTCGGTCACTTCGTCCAGAAACAAGGTGCCGCCATCGGCGCGCTCGAAATAGCCCTTGTGCTGCCGGTCGGCCCCGGTAAAACTGCCGCGTTCGTGGCCGAACATTTCACTTTCGATCAGGTTGGGCGAGATGGCGCCGCAGTTCACCGCAATGAACGGGCGCTGGCGACGCGTGCTGAGTTCGTGGATCGCGTGGGCGGCGAGCTCTTTGCCGGTGCCGCTTTCGCCGATCAGCAAGGTCGTGACATTGGTGGGCGCGACGCGCCCGATCTGGCGGTACAGCGCGGTCATGCAGTCTGACGCGCCATACAGCTTGCCGAAGCGTCCGGCTTCCTCGAAGGGCATGCCAGGCAGGTCACCGCCGGCATTGGAGACAACGCGCGTCAGGATGGCGTTCAACCGTTCCATGCAGATCGGCTTGACCAGGAAGTCGGTGGCCCCCAAGCGCAACGCCTGGACGGCATAGTCCACCGTGCCATGCCCCGTCATCACCACCACTTCCGCGCTGGCTGCGGCGACATTCTTGAAAATGTCCATGCCGTTCCCACCGGGCAGCCGGACGTCGGTCAGCACCAGGTCCGGCGCCTGCCGCTCCAGCTGTATGAACGCGTCCTTGACGCTAGCCGCCACCGCAACCGAGAAACCGCTGTCGCGGCCCAACTCGGCCAAGGTCTCTCGTATCGCGTCGTCATCGTCGACGATCAGCAAATGAGGCATTAACTTCTCCATAGGGCGATACGCGGCAGGACGTCCGCGCCGCGCATTCTTATAGCAATGAGAATAGTCACTCTGGCGGCGCCATGCGTAAACATTCGATACTGTCCACTAAAGTTTTCGAATACTTGCAACTGGTCGCATTCCTGCGCCCACCCCGCCACTACGATTAGTGAATCGCGATAGCCCCCCGGCGGGCCGAGGTATCAGCATGGCAAATCGCACTACCACCGGGCGTGAGGACGCGGTTGTGTCCCCCGCCCCCCCGATGGACGTCACCGGCCTGTCGCCGGTCATGCAGAAGCTGGGCGCCCAGTTGCAACTGGCGGCATCCACGGATGCCAGCGTCTTCATCGTGGGAGAAAGCGGCGCCGGTAAAGAAATCGTTGCGCGCGCGATCCATGACGCCAGCGAACGACGCAATCAGCCTTTTGTCGCCGTGAACTGTGGCGCCATCAGCGGCACGCTTGCCCATGCCGAACTGTTCGGCCACGAAAAGGGCAGTTTTACCGGCGCCCTGGCCCAGAACGCAGGCTATTTCGAATACGCCAGCGGCGGCACCCTGTTCCTGGACGAGGTCACCGAAATGCCGCCTGACATGCAGGTGCATTTTCTGCGCGTCCTGGAGGCAGGGACTTACCAGCGCGTGGGGGGTTCAGACCTGCTGCGTGCCAATGTCCGCATCATTTGCGCCAGCAACCGGGATCCCGCGGCCTCCGTCGCCGAAGGCCGCATGCGCCAGGACTTCCTTCACCGTTTGCTGGTCATCCCGCTGCGCGTGCCGCCTTTACGCGAGCGCGGAGACGACGCGCTGATCCTGGCGCACCGGTTCCTGGAGACGCTCAACGCCCAACACCGGACGCAGAAGACGTTTTCCAAGCCGATGCTGGAGGCGATCCTGCAGCACGACTGGCCCGGCAACGTCCGGGAATTGCGTAACGTCGTGCAGCGCGCGTTCATCCTGTCTGATACGCAACTGGACACCGATCTGCTGGCGCGCGTCCCGGCCCGCCAGCGAACGGAAATGCGCGACGGCGCGTTGAGCTTCCCGGTGGGCATGCCGCTGGGCCGGGCGCAACGCGAATTCATCCTGGCTACGCTCGCGCATCATGACGGCGACAAGCGACTGGCCGCGGACACGTTGGGCGTCAGCCTGAAGACCCTCTACAACCGACTGGACGTCTACGACAAGGAAGGCTTGGCGGACCGCTGAGCAGTTCTTACCGCCGGCTTGTAATAGCGTCTCCGCCGGCAGCCGCCCTCCTCCCGATACTCGCCCGCAAACCCACCTGGCATGGAGTTTGCTTGAGTATCAAGGATGCGCCGCCTTCCGGCGGCTCCCGGCAAGGAGACTCGATTGGGCCACCCTACGCAAGAATTGCGCCTGCGACAGCAGATGACGCTGGCGCCCCGGCTTCAGCAGTCCGTCAAGCTGCTGCAAATGTCGGCGCTTGAATTCACGACCGCGGTGGAGCATGCGCTGGCCACCAATCCCTTTCTTGAAGATGGCGACGAGCAGGATAGCGAGACCGCCGACAATGGGCCGGACATGCGGCCCGTCGGCCACGGCGAGCACGCTGATGCGCCGGCGGAGCACACGACCACCCCAAGCGCTGACAACGAAGAAGCGCCCCCCGACGCCCCCGCCTATTCCGGCGACTATCCCATGCCGTCGTCCGGCTCCGGCGAAGGCAAGGACCTGGGCCAATGGGCCAGCGCATCCCTATCGATGCGGGAGCGCCTGTCGCAGGATCTCGGCAACTATCACCTGGAGCCCCGTGATCGGCTGTTGGCGGAATTCATCATCGATGCCCTGGATGACGACGGCTATCTGCGCGTTCCGCTGGGCAGCCTTTGCAGTGCGGATCGGCCTGAATTCAATCCCCCGCCCAATGACGGGGAATGGACGGCCGCGCTGCGCCTGGTGCAGCAACTGGATGCGCCCGGACTGGGCGCACGAGACCTCACGGAATGCCTGACCCTGCAACTCCTGGCAGCGCGGGCAGTCGACGCGGCAACCCGCGATCTGGCGCTGCGCATCGTGCGCGAGCATCTGGACCGCCTGGGCAAGAACGACTGCGTGGGACTACGCCGTCTGCTGGAATGTTCCGACGACGCGCTGCGCGAGGCGTGCGCGCTGATCCGCAGCCTGGATCCCAAACCGGGCGCCCGCTACAGCGCGGAAGCGCCGGTGTACGTCGTGCCGGATGTGTTCGTGGATAAATGGCACGCCCGCTGGCGCGTGCTGCCCAACCGAAATGCGATGCCGCAAGCGCGCCTGCACCGCACCTATGCCGACCTGTTCCGCCGCGCCCGCCTGGACGACCGCAGCCCGATGGCTCAAGAGTTGCAGGAGGCGCGCTGGCTGGTGCGCAATGTGGAACAGCGCTACACCACCATCCAGCGTGTCGCCGAGGCCATCGTCAAGCGGCAGCAGACATTCTTCGAATACGGCGAGGTGGCGCTGCGCCCGCTGATGCTGCGGGAAGTGGCCGACGATCTCGACATGCACGAGTCCACGGTATCGCGAGCAACCGTCGGCAAGTACATGGTGACGCCACGCGGCGTATTTGAATTCCGCCACTTCTTTTCCCGAGAACTGGCCACCGAATCGGGCGGCTCATGCTCGGCCGCCGCCGTGCGGGCGCTGATCAAGGAAATGGTCGACGCCGAAGACCCCACCATGCCCTTGTCCGATGTGGCGTTGACCCAGCAACTGGCGGCCAGCGGCATCCTGCTGGCGCGTCGCACCGTCTCCAAATACCGCGGGCAACTGCGGGTGCCGCCGGCGGAGCTGCGCCGCCAGCACTAGCCGTTGCCGGTCGGTACCGCACGCAAAGAAGGCTTCCCTGCGGAAGCCTTCTTTTTATGGCTGCCCCTTACGGGCAGCCAGGCCTTGGGCGCTCTTACTTCGAACCGCCCGTGTTCGGGTACCCCGGAGGGGGTGCGGCGCCAGCGGCCGGCGTGCGCGGCACATTGTCGTTGGCTTCGCGAGGACGCTTGGGCGTTTCATCGGAGTGCTTCTTGCCCGAAGACATGGTGCCGCTATGTTGCATCGCGGGCGCGGTGGTCCCCGTAGAGGGCGTCGCATTAGGCGCAGGCGCCATCTGACCCGCCGGCAAGGGGCGGTTCGGCTGGGCGGCGGAGGCGTCATTCGGCGTGGAAGACGGCGTAGTCGGGCTGGCCGACTGGGCCATCGCGGCGCCGGCGGACGTCAGGCCCGTCAGCAGTACAAAAGCGCAAGTCATGGCACGGGTTTTCATAGTCAGACTCCTTGGTTGGAATGCATGGACTTGTACGCAAGTCCCGTTCCCGTCCCTTGGATAGCCCTCCCGCTGCCCGCCTGCCTGCGTAACCCCCCGCCCGGCGCGTCCGGACGGGTATTTTTTACCTGCCTTTGCAACCCTGGCATCCCATCGCCCGCGCTACGCCTGGCCTGCGCCACCCGGCACCGCGTCGCGGGACTCGGCCAGCATGTGTTGCACCCTTTCACCCAACGCATCCAGCGAGAACGGCTTCACGATCAGTTCCATCCCCTGTTCCAGGAATCCCCGGTCATGCGCCGCACTTTCGGCGTACCCGGTCATCAGCAGCACTTTCAACCCGGGATGCGCCGCCCGCGCGGCATCCGCCAACTGCCTGCCGTTCAGAGCCGGCAGCCCAACGTCCGTCACCAGCAGATCGATGCCCGAGGTGCCCAGCACCAGCTCCAGTCCGGCCTCTCCATCGGCCGCGGTCAGCACTCGCATGCCCAGTTCGGCCAGGCATTCGTGCACCATGTCGCGCACATTGTCGTCGTCTTCCACCAGGACTACCACGGACGGCCGCCCGCCGCCCGGCACCTGCTGGGCAGAAGGCTCCTGCCGTGCTGCGGCATCGGGCGCGCCGTCGTACCGAGGCAGGAACAGCCTGACCGTCGTCCCCTGGCTGACTGCACTTTCCAGCGTGGCCATGCCGCCGGCCTGTTTGGCAAAACCATAGATCATCGAAAGCCCCAAGCCCGTGCCTTCCCCCAACGGCTTGGTGGTGAAGAACGGATCAAAGGCATGGGCCAACACGTCTGGCGGCATGCCGCAACCAACGTCCGACACCGAGACTTCCACGAAGTCGCCGGCTTTCAAGCCGGGAAACTGGCGCAAACGCATCGCATCCATGGACTGGTTCGATCCGGCGATGGTCAAAGCGCCGCCATTGGGCATGGCATCGCACGCGTTGATCACCAGATTCAGCAAAGCGTTCTCGAACTGGTTCTTGTCGCATCGCACCGTCCAGAGTGCCGGATCCAGATCGAAGAGCAGGCGTACGCGCTCGCCCGTGTAGCGATGGAACAGGTCCGCCATCGACTGCAGCGTCGATGCCACGGTGAACGGCTTGGGGTCAATGGGCTGGCGCCGCGAAAAGGTCAGCAACCGTTGCGTCAAATGCGCCGCCCGGTTCGCGGAGTCCATCGCCACGTTGATGAAGCGCTCGGCCTGCTCGGGCGTGTCGGCGTCCAGCTTGCGCTTGATCAGGTACAAGGCGCCGGTAATGCCCTGGAGCATATTGTTGAAGTCGTGCGCAATCCCCCCCGTCAGGCGCCCGACCGCTTCCATCTTCTGCGACTGCCGCAACGCCTGCTCGGTATCCCGCAGCATCTCGGCCTGCGCCTTCAGATCAGTATCGTCCCGGCCTGTCATATATAGGCTGTCTTGCGACCACGACATGCTCCAGGTGATCCAGCGATAGGTGCCGCCGCGTGCCAGCAACCGGTTCTCCATGTGCCGCACCGCTTGCGCCGGGTCCGCATGCGCGGCCTTCGCAATGGCGGTGCGCGTGGCCGCCTGGTCGTCCGGGTGCACCAGCTCGGCCAGCCCCATGGAGATGAACTGCTCCGGAGTCCAGCCCAGGATGGGGCGCACCGCGGGATTGACGCTGACGAAGCGCTCTTGCGCGTCGACCACGGCAAGCAGCTCCGGCGACAGGCGCCAGATGCGATCCCGCTCGGCAATGGCGTGTTCGACCCGTTGCTCGAGCGTCCGAGCGTATTGCGACCGCTCGACGGCATCGCACATGCGTTCCGTGACTTCTTCAATGAAGGTAAGATCGCCGGCCTTGAGCCGGCTGGTGGACTGCGGGCGCACCACCAGCGCGGCCCCCTGCCGCCCCCAGCGGCGCATGGGCACCACAATCGCAGAGGGCCGGACTTCGCCGCCTGGATCGGCCAACAGCGGTTCCACGTAGGCGGTGCGGCCCTTGCGCAGCGCCGCCTTGAACTCTTCCCCGAACTGCCCGGGCCCAAGCGCCGGCTGCGTGGCCCGGTCCCCCTCGGACCGCCAGCACGTGGACGGCGACACCGCCGCCGCATCGTCGCCGGGCCAGTCCACCACGGCCACCAGGCCCAGTGAAAGATGCTGGCCCAGCCCTTCGCAGGCGGCGCGTTCGATTTCCAACTGGTGATGCAGTTCACGCATGCGGTCGCCCAAGGACAGCAGGAAATTCTTCCGGTGCTGCCCCTCCCACAGTTCCGTCTCGGCCGCCTTGCGTGCGGTAACGTCCAGGAACAACGCCATCATGCGGTCGTCGCCGTCCTTGCGTGCGCGGGCCTCGTACCAGGCCTCCTTGGGCGCCGGCACGGCGAACTCGAACTGGGTCGGCTCACCCGTTTCCACCACCTGGGCGAACGCGTCCATGATCTGGCCGGGCACCCCCGGGATCATTTCGCGCAGCGTATGGCCCAGCGTGTCGCCTTCGCGCATGCCGCTTTGGCGCTCGAAGGCCGGGTTCACCTCCAGAAAACGGAAGTCCACGATGCGCCCGCTGTCGTCGCGCAGCGCCTCGCTCAGGAAGAAGGCTTCCTGCATGCCGTCGAACATGGCGCGCCAGCGCTCGCCGCTCGCGCGCAGCGCGGCGTCGGTCAGGTGACGCTCGATGGCCAACGCGGCACTGCGCGTCACGAGCGCAATGGCGTCGATATCGTCGGCCGAGGGCGAGCGCACGGCGCTGTAATAGTTCGAGAACACGCCAAGCAGGCGCCCGTCCGGCGCCTTGATCGGCGTGGACCAGCACGCCCGTAATCCGTGGGCCAAGGCCAGGTCTCGCCAGCGCTCCCAATCGGGATGCGAGGCGATGTCCTCCACATAGACCGCACTGCCGGCATACGCCGCCGTGCCCCAGGACGCCATGTGCGGCCCGATCGGCGTGCGCTGCACGGCCACGTTGAACGCGGCAGGCAGGCTGGGTGCCGCCGCATGCAACAGGAACGTCCCGGTATCGTCGATCAAGGCGATCGCCGCACGTAATTCGACGCTGGATTGCGCCTCGATAGCGTGCAGCACGTGCTCCAGCACGTGCGGCAGCGGCATGCCTGCGGCAATCCGCTGCAGCATGATGCGTTCGTCTTCCAGACGGGCAAGCGTATCCGTCCAAGGGAGGGCTACGCGATCTTGTTTTTTCAACATGTTTGCCCCTTTGCCAACGCCTACTGTATTGCGGGGCGGCGTCGCCTTGCGGAAACGCTCGGTAACGCGACGCTACCGTTCCTGCTCGAACGCAGGCTCCCCGTCCAGACGCAAGGCGTTCAGCGCCTCGGGCTTGTCGACCAGCACGCACTGCTTGCCGGTGCGGGTGCAGTGGTCCTTGACGCGCCAGTATGCACCGTGGCTGACGCACCCCGTCTGGCAAATGACCAGGTCGGCTGCGACCAGGCTGGCTTCCAACGTCGCGCCGTCCGCGTCGCCTTCGCCACTGTGGCCCAGGTAACGGCCGCCGGCAAGTTCAACGACCTTGCGCGTCAACATCAAGGCCATGGCGTCTTCGCCCACGCAGAGCACGGATTTCTGGCGCAGGGCCACCGCCGTCACGGCCGGTGGCGACGCCACGGCTTCTGCCAACCGTTCGACGGGTCGCGCCCGCGCCTGGCTGGCGCGGTCCTGCCAGGCCAGCCGCTCGCGCATGAGGCACTGGATGCGTTCCATCAGTTGCGTGACCCGCCGCGCCAGCGCCACCCGCTTGGGCAGGCCCGGTATGGATCCTTCCAACGCGCGATGGTCTTCGCGCGCCCAGGCCAGCGCGGTATCCCGCTGGATCACTGCGGCGCGCAGGCGCATCGCTTCGGCTTCCAGATGCAGGATCCGCGCCGCCTGCGCACTGAGTAGCTGGCTGCAATGCGATTGCGCCTGGCCGTAAGCGGCAAGCAGCGCCGCATGTTCACGCTGCAGCGTCTGGCGGTCTAGGGAAGAGGAAGTCATCGCAGGCCTCGGTTGAAACAGCTACCAGGGCGCTACGTGCAGGAGAACCCCGCAACGCGCCACTTGGCATGCGGGCAATTATAAATGAGAATGCGTCGTTTTTAGAAAATGACCTTATATCCGAAGCGCGCACAGGGAAATCCATAACTGACGCGTCCGAATCGCTTAAATATGATCGACAGACTCTACCGGCTCGCAAGCCCGCCCCGGGCTTGGAATAGGCGTTCCCACGAGGACGCCACGCGCCCTTCCGCTCCGGCCGCGGCCGACGGGCGGAATCATCGAAGTCAGGGATGCCCGATGCCGAATTCCACCGAACTTCTGCGCGATATCCACGAGACCAACCTGATGTATCTGCTGCTGTTGCAGCGCCTGGCCCGCACCGGCAATGCGCCGGCGATGGCCGGCCTGCAGATATCGGCGCATGCCTGCCAGTGGTTGGCCGCCCTGTCCCACGACGACCTGATCAAGATGTCGCGATGCAGCGTGCTGCTGGCGCAGCTTGACCTGGCGCCGCACCTGCTGCTGTCGGCGCTAAGCCAGGGCATCGACGCCACCCTTGCGGCGCGAACGGTCGCCGCACGGCCCCCCGAACCGCAGGCAGCCCGACTGCCCTAGCACCCTCAGGAGGACTCGCCGACGATGGCCGTTGCGCGCTTGGTGCTGCCGCCCGTGCGCCAGGCGAGCCCCGCGCTGATCACGAGCGCCAGCGTGAGCAGGCCGCCCGCCATCGCCGCCACGCCCGGCCATTGGCTGGAGACCCAGAAATGGCCGCCCCAGGCGCCCAGCACGCTGGACCCCACGTAGTACACCAGCAGGTACAGCGACGCTGCCAGCGCCTTGTAGCCGCGCGCCATCTGCCCGACCCACCCGCTGGCCACCGCATGCGCCGCGAAAAAGCCGAACGTGAAGAGGACGATGCCGGCGATCAGCACGGGCAACGAGTCCGACAGCGTCAGCAGCAGGCCGGCCAGCGCCAGGCCCGTGGCCGCGGACAGCATCGTGCCCCGGCCATGGCGGTCGGCAAGCCGGCCGAAGAACGTCGACGCGAAAATTCCCACCAGATACACGACGAAGATGAAGCCAATGAAGGTCTGGCTCAGCGAAAACGGCGGCAGCAGCAGCCGGAAGCCCACATAGTTATAGAGCGTGACGAATGCGCCCATCAGCAAGCCGCCCATCGCGAACAACGCGCACAGCGGGCCGTTCTTCAGATGGGCGCTGACGCCAGCGCGCACGTCGCCCGCCACGCCCGCCCAGCCCCGGCCGCGTTGCGGCGCAAAGCGGCGCGAAGGCGGCAGCAGCCAGACGAACAACACGGCGGCCACAATGCCCAGCAAGCCCAGCGTGCCCATCGCCGCCCGCCAGCCGAAGTGGTCGGACACCAAGCCCGTGATGACGCGGCCTGACAGGCCGCCGAAGGCGCTGCCGCTGATGTACAGGCCCATGACGAAGCCCAGCGTGTCCGGTTCGACCTCTTCGGCCAGATAGGCCATCGCCACCGCCGGCACGCCGCCCATCGCCACGCCTTGCAAGGCGCGCAGCGCCAGCAGGCTGTGCCAATCCGGTGCCACCGCCGCGATCGTGCCCAGCACGGCCGACGCGACCAAGGACAGCGCCATCACCCGCTTGCGCGGCAGCGATTGCGAGAACAGCCCCACAAAGAAAATCGCCACGGCCAGCAGCCCCGTGCACAGCGACAGGACCAGGCTGCTTTGCGCGGGCGACACGCCGAACGCGTGGGTGAACAGCGGCATCAGCGGCTGCACGCAATACAGCAGGGAAAAGGTGGAAAAGCCGGCAGCGAACAGCGCCCATTGCGCACGGCGCAACCCGGGCGTGCCCCGGGCAAGATAGTCGGTGGGGGCCGGGAAGGAAGGATTGGCGGAGGGGGTAGACATCAGGATTCTCGAAAGGCATCGGGCGTAGAGCCCGCCCCATCAAAGTAGACTTTTCCCCTGCATATGTCCAATATATGAAACTCACAGAGCCCATACTTTAAACCGATGGAACTCCGCCACCTGCGCTATTTCACCGCCGTCGCCGAAGAACTGCACTTCACCCGCGCGGCCGCCCGTCTGGGCATCGGGCAACCGCCGCTCAGCCAGCAGATCCAGCAGCTGGAACGCGAAATCGGCACGCCGCTGTTCCTGCGTCTGCCGCGAGGGGTGGAAATGACCGAGGCCGGCGTCCAGTTCCTGGAGGACGCCCGCGCCATCCTGGCAAGCGCCGACCGTGCCATCGACACCGCCCGCCGGCTTGGCCGCGGCGAACGCGGCGCCCTCACCGTGGGGTTCACCGCATCGGCCGTGTTCCACCCTTACCTGCCGCGCGCCATCCGCGCCTTCCGCGACCGCTATCCCGATGTGCGCGTCACGCTCACGGAGGGCAACACCATTTCGCTGTTGCGTGGCCTGCGGCTGGGCGAGGTGGACGTCGCCTTCGTGCGTCCGCCCTACCTATTGGACGCCGAATTCGAATCCGAGCGAGTGCTGGACGAGCCGATGCTGGTCGCCCTGCCGCCCGACCATCCCTTGAGCCGCCTGGCCAGCGTGCCCATCGCAGCGCTGGCCGACCAGGATTTCGTGCTGTATCCGCGCCCCATCGGCGCAGGGCTGTACGACGCCATCCAATCCGCCTGCCAGCGGGCGGGATTCGCCCCGCGTGTGATCCAGGAGGCGCCGCAGATGGCGTCCATCGTCAGCCTGGTCGCCGCCGGCGTCGGGATCTCGGTCGTGCCCGCGGCGATGCGCCACATGGGCGCCGAAGGCATCGAGTACCGGCCCATCGCCGGCGACGCCCCGCACGCCTTGCTGGACATGGCCTACCGGCGCCACGACCGTTCGATCGCGGCCGTCAACGCCGTCGACATGTTGCGTCGCCTGGCCCACCCCGAACGGGCTTGAGCGCCGGCGTAAAAATGGGGCGGTATCGCCCTGTCGCTTTTGTCATCTTCTGTAAAGCCGGCTAGGAAGACGCGGAGTAAATTGTCGCGCTATCGGCGATCCGTCCCTGAACCGGGCCGCAGCCTTGCCGACCTCAACCTTCCTACAGGTGACTTAGTGCGACGTACCCTTCTGGCCTTGGCCATCGCAACGATTCCCGGCTTGGGCGCAGCCGCCGGGTTGGCTTCCTCGATTGGCGCAGTGACGGTCTATCAAGACCGCGCGGTGGTGACCCGGTCGGCCAGCAGCGAGCTTGCCGCCGGCGAACACGAACTGGTGCTGGAGAACCTGCCGGTCACGTTGCAGGAGAGTTCGCTGCAAGTGTCGGCCAAGAGCACCGGCCAAGCCTCGCTGCTGGACGTCAAGGTACGTGACGCCTACCAGGCCGACACCGCCAACGAACGGGTCCGCGCGCTGCAGGAGCAATTGCGCAAGCTCGAGGCCCAGCAAGCCGAACTGGACGACGAAGCCGCCGTGCTGGACAACCAGCGCGAGCTGGTCCTGATGATGCAGCGCGGCGCGACTGAACCCGCCAAGGAGGGCGCCCGCCTGACCCTGGACGAATTGAAGGCGATCCAGACGCTTAGCGCCGACAGCCTGGGCAAGACGCTGGCCAGCCTGCGCCAGGTCGCCGAACGCAAGACCGTGCTGGAACGCGAAATAGAAGCGCTGCACGACCAATTGAACGTCCTGCAAGGGCAGTTGAGCCGCCGCACCAAGACGGTCACGCTGCGCGTGAACCTGGCGCGTGCGGGCAAGGTGGACCTGGCGGTGTCGTATGCCGTGGGCGGCGCCCGCTGGACGCCTGCCTATGATGCCCGGCTGCGCCCGGCGGACCGCAGCGTGGACCTGGGCTACTTCGGCGTCATCAGCCAGAACACCGGCGAAGACTGGAAGAACGTCAAGCTGACCTTGTCCACCGCACGGCCTTCGCTGGGCGGCGGCGCGCCGCCCCTGCAACCGTGGATCATCGATGTGGCGCCCCCGCCTCCGCCGCCTCGGCCGCCCCGCCCCGTCGCCGCGCCGGCCCCCGTCACGAGCGAGATGTCGATGAAGCGCTCGCGCCCGAGTTCAGCCGCCGAAGCCTACGCCGACGCCGCCATGGCCGAACCGGCGCCCGAAGCCGTGGAAGTGTCCACCGCCCAGATGCAGAACGAGGCGACCAGTGCCTCGTTCCAGATCAAGAATCCGGCCACCCTGCCCTCGGACAACTCGTCGCAACGTGTCGCCATCGCAACCGCAAAGCTGCCGGCCACGCTGCAATACCAGTCCACCCCCGCACTGCGCGAGGCCGTCTTCCTGACCGCGCAAGCCAGCAACAATACGGACTTCCCGTTCCTGGCCGGCCCGCTGAATACCTTCCTGGATGACGCTTTCGTGGCATCAAGCCGCATCAAGGCGGTCATGCCTGGCGAAAAGGTCGAACTGGCCATGGGCGCGGACGATGGCATTTCCATCAAACGCCAGTTGGTGAACCGCTTTACTGAAAGCACGGGGTTTTCAGGCAGCGGCAAGCGCGTGACCTATGAGTACAAGATCACGGTCAAGAACAATAAGGCCACGAAGGAACAGCTCGTGTTCAAGGACCGCCTGCCGGTCTCGCGCAACGAGAAGATCGTGGTCAAGCTGCTGTCGCCCGCCGACCGCGACGTCAAGCGCGAAGAAGACGGCAAGCTCGCCTGGGAATGGGAACTGGAACCCGGCAAATCGCGCGAGACGGTGCTGAAGTTCTCGGTGGATTACCCGGGCGACGTCGACGTATCCGGCATCTGAAACGGGCCGCTGCCGCCCGGCCTCAGTGCCGGCGGCAGAAATCGATGAACGCTTCGGCATCCAGCGGGATGGACAGCCCGTAGCCCTGCGCGACGTCGCAGCCGAGCTCGCGCAGCAGCTGCACGTCCCGGTCCTGCTCCACGCCTTCGGCCACCACGCGGCGCCCCAGCACGCGGCCCATTTCGATGGCCGCGGCCACCACCGCCCGCGAGGCCGCTTCGCGATGCATGTGCACGATGAAGTCTCGGTCGATCTTCAATTCGGTGAACGGCATGGCGGAAAACAGCCGCATCGACGCGATGCCTGCGCCGAAATCGTCCATCGCCAATTCAAAGCCCCGCACCCGCAGCAGGTTCAGCACCGACGACAGCGCCAGCCAATCGTTGACGGGTTCGTCCTCGGTCAGTTCGATCTTCACCAGGCGGGCCGGCAGCCCCGCCTGCGCCACGCGCTTTTCCAGCAGCGTGGGCAAGTCGCGGGAGCACAGCGTGGACGACGAGGCATTGATGGCGATCGGCACGGCGATGTCCTCGGCATGCATGCGCTGCAATACCTCGATAACCCGGTCTACAACCCGCAGGAACAGCATCCGGTCCATACCCAGGCGATGCGCGGCCGGCACGAAGTCGGCCGCGGAAATGGGGCCCAGTTCGGGGTGATCCCAACGCGACAGCGCTTCGGCGGCCAGCACCTGGCCCGTCACCAGGCTCATCTGCGGCTGCAGCACCACACTCATGCCCAGGCCGGTGATCAGGGCGCGCCCGAGTTCGGCCTCGATCACGTCGCGCCGCACGGATTGCTGGCGCGGCGAAATCACGTCATCGGCGGACAGCAGCGCCGTCTTGATCGCCTGCTGCATGGACGTGCGCGATACGGGTTTGGACAAGGCCTGCGCCGACGGACAGCCCGCTTGCAGCGCAAGCCGCACATGGGACTGCAGCAGCTCGTCACTCAGGCTGCTGATCCAGATGATGGGCGGCATGGCTTTGAGCCGCCCGACGTCGACCAGGCGCCGCAGTTCATTGGGCAGATGCGTGCCGTCGCCATCGCCCATGACGATGTCGCTGATCACCAGATCGTAGAACTGGCGGCCCAGCGCGCCCACGGCTTCCGTGCTGCTGCCTACTCCGGCGACCCGGCGATATCCCAACGCCAACAGCATGTTCTGCAGGTAAGCGCGCTCGACCGGGTGGTCTTCAACCAGAAGAATCCGTCGAGCCGCTCCGGCGTCGGTTTTAGGCATTACGTTCCGTCCTAGCTTATAGGGCGGGCCCTTGCAGGCGGCCGCTTGAAATCCGTGGACTCCATCCTACGGCATCTGCAGCCGATCTGTCGTCATCAAGAACGGTTTAGTGCCATTTCCGTGCCGATAGGCTTAGGTTTTGGAGCGTCTTCCGCCGATAGGCCCGCCTCCGTTCGGCCGCCCTCAACGCCCGGACTCGGCCAGACGGCCCCCACCGCCCGGCGCATCGCTGCGCCGCCGGTGCGATAATGGCTGTCTTTACGCATCTACGGCACGGAGCATCCCTTGACCCGCATTGACGACCCCCAGCACGACCGCGAGGTCGGCACGGCCGACTCGACCCAGGACAACACGCGCACCGACGACACGCGCATCAGCGCCGTGCGTCCGCTGATTTCGCCTGCGCTGCTCCAGGACGAACTGCCCGTTTCCCCTGCCATCCAGACCCTGGTCGAAGACAGCCGCACCCAGATCGCCGACGTGCTGCATGGCCGCGACGACCGCCTTCTGATCGTGGTCGGCCCCTGCTCCATCCATGACCATGGGCAGGCGATGGAATACGCCCGCCAGTTGCGCGCCGCCGTGGACCAGCACAAGAAAGACCTGCTGATCGTCATGCGCGTCTATTTCGAAAAGCCCCGCACCACCGTCGGCTGGAAGGGTTATATCAACGATCCGCGCCTGGACGGCAGCTTCCGCATCAATGAAGGCCTGCGCCGCGCCCGCGAACTGCTGTTGGACATCAGCGGCCTGGGATTGCCGATCGCCACCGAGTTCCTGGACCTGCTCAGCCCGCAATACATCGCCGACCTGATCGCCTGGGGCGCCATCGGCGCGCGCACCACTGAAAGCCCCAGCCACCGCCAGCTGAGCTCGGGCCTGAGCTGCCCGTTGGGCTTCAAGAACGGCACCGACGGCGGCGTGCAGATCGCCGCGGACGCCATGGTGGCCGCCAGCGCCAAGCACGCCTTCATGGGCATGACCAAGATGGGCATGGCCGCCATCTTCGAAACCCGCGGCAACCAGGACACCCATGTGATCCTGCGCGGCGGCAAGCAAGGCCCCAATTACGACGCCGCAAGCGTGGACGCCTGTTGCGCCGCCCTGCGCGCCGCCGGCCAGCGCGAACAGGTCATGATCGACTGCTCGCACGCTAACTCGAACAAGTCGCACCTGCGCCAGATCGACGTGGCCAACGACATCGCCGCCCAGCTTGCCCAAGGCGATGCGCGCATCACCGGCGTCATGATCGAAAGCCACCTTGAAGAAGGCCGCCAGGACTTGAAGCCCGGCCAGCCGCTGCGCCGCGGCGTATCGATCACCGACGCCTGCCTGGGCTGGTCCCAGACGGAACCGGTGCTGGACACCCTGGCGCTCGCCGTGCGCAAACGCCGCGAAAAGGCCTCGGCCTGATCCTGCGTCAGCGGCGCAAGCCGTAAGGCGCCGGATCCATATCCGGCGCCTGCCCCGTGATCAGGCTGGCCAGCAGCTTGCCGGTCACCGGGCCAAGCGTAAAGCCGTGATGCGCATGGCCGAATGCCATCCACAGCCCGGGGTGCCGGAGCGCGGGCCCGATCACCGGACGCATGTCCGGCATGCAGGGGCGGCAACCCATCCACGGTTCGCGCTCCACCGCCGCGCCCAAGGGCAGCAACTGCCCGGCCAACACCCGCGTCCGCTGGACCTGGATGGGCGACGGCGGCGCGTCGCGCGCCGCGAACTCCGCCCCCGTCGTCAGCCGCACCCCCAACGTCATCGGCGTTACGACGAATCCGCAGTCGATATCCGCCACCGGGTGCGATAAGGTCGCGCCGTCCTCCAGCGCGAAGTGCTGGTGATAGCCCCGCTTGACCGCCATTGGAATGCGATAGCCCAATGGACGCAGGACATCGGGCGACCACGGCCCCAACGCCACGACCACGTCGCGCGCTTCGATCACTCCATCCTCGCCCTGCACCTGCCAGCCTTTGCCCGCGGCTGGCTTCAGGCTGCGTGCGTCGCCCCTGGCAAGTTGCCCGCCACGCTGCTGGAACAAGGTGGCGTAGCCCCGCGTCACGGCGCCCGGATCCGACACGTTGACGGGGTCCAGCCAATGGACCGCGCCCACCATCCGCGCAGACAGCGAGGGCTCCAGCGCCGCCAGCGCCTGCCGGTCCAATACGCGGTAGTTCAAGCCGTAGGGCGTCAGCGCGTCGGCCTCGGCGATGGCGCGCGCCAATCCGGCTTCGGTGCGCACACCGTCGATCCAGCCGTTGCGGCGGAACAGGTGCGAGATCTGCGCGTCGTCCTTCAAGGCATCATGCTCGGCCACGCTGCGCTCGATCAGCGGCAGCATCGCGTCGGCCGCACGGGCCAGCCGCGCCGGCGACGAATGCCACCAGTAGCGCAGCAGCCAAGGCGCCACGCGCGGCAAGAAGCGCGGGTGATAGCTGACGTCCGGCGTGTTGTTCCGCGCATAGCGCCACAGGCTGCGCCAATCGCGCGGAAACGCATAGGGTATGACGCTGGCGCGCTCGATCAGGCCGGCATTGCCGTAACTGGTTTCCTCGCCCGGACCGCGTCGGTCCAAAAGCACCACGGAACGGCCGCGCGCCACCAGATGCAGCGCGGTGCTGACCCCAACGATGCCCGCCCCAAGAACCACGACGTCTGTTTTCATGCGCCGGATTCTGCGCCACGCGCCCGCGTTCGGCAAGCCTGAGGCAAGCGTAGAATCCAACGCTGCACACGGCCGCTCCCGGACTTCGACATGCCCCTTCCCTTGCTGCAACCCGTCACGCTTGAAGGCGGCGTCGTCCGCCTGGAACCTCTGGCGATCGAGCACGCCGACGCGTTGGCCCACGTCGGCCTGCATCCCGAGCTTTGGCGCTTGCAGCCCGAACCCATCGCCACCGCCGACGACATGCGGCGTTACGTCGAGCGCGCGCTGGCCGGGCAGCGCGACGGCGCCTGTCTGCCTTTTGTCATCGTGCAGCAAAGCTCTGGGCAGATCATCGGCACCACGCGCTACATGGACATCGCGCTGGCGCACAAACGGCTGGAAATCGGGGCAACGTGGCTCACGCCTGCCGTCCAGCGTTCTGGCGCCAATACCGAAGCCAAATTCCTGTTGTTGCAGCACGCTTTTGAAACAATTGGTATCATACGCGTCGTCTTCAAGACGGAGCTAAGCAACGCGCAGTCGCGTCAAGCCATTCTCCGGATCGGCGGCGTCGAAGAGGGTGTGTTCCGCAAACACCTGATCGCGCAGTCGGGACGCACCCGTGACATGGTCTATTACGCCATCCTCGACGAGGACTGGCCATCGGTGAAGGCACGCCTGAAGGCGCGCTTGCACCGGCCGCAATAGCGCCGCGCGCATTACGCTCTTTTCGCAGCCGGTTTCCGCGTTCACTAGAACCGGGGGCCGTTATCGCAGGACCGGCGGGTCGCGGGCGCCCAATACCCACACCGCCATTTTCAAGTCAGGTATGGACTCTTCTCCCCTCCTCCCGGCCGCAGACTCCCAGGCGCGCCACACCATATTTCTCTACACGGAAGAACAGCGGGGCAACCAGTTGGTCGAGTCGCCGGTCATCGGCATGCTGTCCGACGTGTCGGGCTCGGACAAGCTCGTGGTGGTGCAGGACCCGCACAGCGGCCTGAAGTTCATCTATCGCGTCGACCACGAAAGCAGCAACCTGGACGCCGCCGCCATCACCGAGCACGAACCAGCCTCGTTCAACGGCAAGACCTCGGTGCAGATCAATGCGATGTCGTACCGCCTGGGCACCGTCGAGAACGCCATGAAGCTGCTGCGCGGCAAAACGCAATGGATCCAGGACAAGGGGGCCGTGCTGTCGGTGCTGCTGCAAAATGCCGCCGCCCGCAAGACGCGCTTCTCTGCCGTGCGCATTGAGCGCGACCGCATGCGCAAGGTGCCGCAGGGCGTACCCGTGGAATACCTGCCTACATAAATAGGATGGAGCCAGACGGGCGTGTCTTATCCACAATTTCTGTGGATAAGACACGCCCGTCTGCACGATGGCTGGCCGTTCAAGCGACCGCGCACGGGGCTGCGCATTTTTTGACCAGACCAGGTTTCTTTCGCAAGCGGATGACATCCCGCACGCGTGCCGCACCGCCACAAACGGGGAAGTGATATTCTCCGCAAGCGCCGACGATACAAAACGTATCGCGCCCCTTGGCCGGCGCACCCGCCCGCAGCGGACTCCCCCCAAATAAGAAGCCGTAGCATGACAACAGCGAAAAGCGTGCTTGCCGTTGGAGCGCCTCGCGTGCAAGCGCGGTGGCCTACGACGCCGTGACGATCATCATCGTCGACGACCATGGAGACTGGCGCGACACCATCGCCGAATACATCCAGGACCTGGGCCTGGACAAAGCCATCCTCACCGCAGGCTCGCTGGCCGAGCTGGATCAGCTATTGCTGACCGTCACGCCCGGCATCCTGGTGCTGGACGCCATGCTTCCCGACGGCGACGCACTGACCCGGGTGTCGCATCTGCGCACGACCTATCCGTCAATGGGCATCATCATGCTGACGGGCCGCCTGCTCAGCGAAGACAAGGTGTCGGGCCTGAGCCTGGGCGCCGACCACTATCTGACCAAGCCCGTCAACCTGGCTGAGTTGGGCGCTACCCTGGTGTCGCTGTCGCGTCGGCTGCGCGTCGTGCCGCCCGCCGATGCCAACGACGCGCAGTCCGATGCCTGGCGCTTCGATCCTTCGCGCCGGACACTGATGTCGCCCAACCAGGTCTGCGTCGACATCACCGATACCGAAAGCCGGCTGATCGGCGCGCTGATCCAGGCCGCACCGCTGCCCCTGTCGCGCGGCCGTCTGGTCGAAGCCCTGGGCGCCAGCGCCGACGCTTACGACACCCACCGCCTGGATGCGCACATGCACCGCCTGCGCCGCAAGCTGCGCGCGCAAGCCGGCGGCGACATGGGCATCCGCACCGTGTATGGCGTAGGCTATGTCTGCACCACGCCAGTACAGATCGTCGGCAACCTCAAGCCCTGATACGCCTCTTATGACGCAACCTATCCGCCCTCGCCGCTCCGTTCTCTACATGCCCGGCGCCAATGCGCGCGCGCTGGATAAAGCGCGCAGCCTGGACGCCGATGTGCTGATCCTGGATCTGGAGGACGCCGTCGCGCCCGACGCCAAGGCCGCGGCCCGCGAACAAGTCGCGCGCGCCTTGCGCGAAGGCGGCTACGGCCGTCGCGAATGCATCGTACGCATCAATGCGCTGGACACACCATGGGGCCAGGACGACGTCGCCGCCATCGCGCAAGCCGGCGCGCAAGCGGTGTTGCTGCCCAAGGTGCAATCCGCCGGCCAACTTGCCGCACTGGCGCAGGCGTTGGACGCCGCCGGCGCGCCACCCGATCTGCCGTTGTGGGCCATGGCGGAAACCCCGCTGGGCTTCCTGCGCCTGGATGCGATCGCGGGCGGGCATCCGCGGCTGGCTGCCATCGTGGTCGGCACCTCCGATCTGGTCAAGGACCTGCACGCACGCCACACGCCGGCGCGCGAAGAAACGCTGCTGGCGCGTTCAATGGCCGTGATGGCTGCCCGGGCGCACGGCCTGGCGGTGCTGGACGGCGTCCACCTCGACCTGCAGGACGACGCGGGCCTGGCCGCCGCCTGCCGCCAAGGACGCGACCAGGGCTTTGACGGCAAGACGCTGATCCACCCCAAACAGATCGCCGCCGCGAACGACGCGTTCGCGCCCACCGAAGCGGAACTCGCCACTGCCCGCAAGCGCCTGGACGCCTGGCGCGCCGCGCAAGCCGCGGGCCAGGGCGTGGCCGTGGTCGATGGCGCGCTGGTGGAAAACCTGCACGCGCACGAGGCCGAACGCCTGTTGGCGCTGGCCGCCGCCATCACGGTACAATAGCGCCCACGACTGGACGGCGGCTTCGATTGGCCGCCCTTCTATTTCGCCTTTCGCGCCCGACTGCACCCATCAGTTCGCCAGCCTCGCGCGCGATCCCGCCCCGGTTCCCTTTTTTGCGCCGCGCCTTGTGGCGGGAGCCTTGCCGCGCGCCTGACGCGCCACCCCCAGCCACACGATTCATGATCCGCTTCCAACAAGTTTCACTCATGCGCGGCGTCAAGCCCTTGCTAGACAAGGTCGACCTGCTGCTGAACCCCGGCGACAAGATCGGCCTGATCGGCGCCAACGGCGCCGGCAAGTCGAGCCTGTTCGGCCTGCTGCGCGGCACGCTGCACGCAGACCAGGGCGACCTGGACTACCCGTCCAGCTGGCGCATGGCCTATGTGGCGCAGGAAACCCCCGCGCTGGACCGCCCCGCCATCGAATATGCGATCGACGGCGACGTCACGCTGCGTAAACTGGAAGCGGAACTGGCGGCGTTGGAAGCCGAACCGGAAAGCGCCGAGAACGGCCTGCGCATGGGCGATATCTACGCCGCGCTGGCCGACGCCGATGCCTATACCGTGCACTCGCGCGCCGAACAACTCTTGACCGGCCTGGGCTTCACCCAAGCGCAGATGCACCTGCCGTTGACGAGCTTCTCGGGCGGCTGGCGCATGCGCCTGAACCTGGCTCAGGCGCTGATGTGCCCGTCCGACCTGCTGCTGCTGGACGAGCCCACCAACCACTTGGACCTGGACGCGATCATCTGGCTCGAAGACTGGCTCAAGCGCTATCCGGGCACGCTCATCGTCATCTCTCACGATCGCGATTTCCTGGATGGCGTGGTGAACGTCATCGTCCACATCGACGAACGCAAGCTCAAGCGCTACTCGGGCAACTACTCGTCGTTCGAGCGCCAACGTGCCGCCCAGCTGGAATTGGCCCAGGGCATGATGGAAAAACAGATGCGCCAACGCTCGCACCTGCAGTCCTTCATCGACCGCTTCAAGGCCCAGGCCAGCAAGGCCCGCCAAGCGCAGAGCCGCATCAAGGCGCTGGCCCGCATGGAAGAAGTGGCGCCGCTGCGCGCGGCCGCGGAATTCTCGTTCGAATTCCGCGAACCGCTGCGCGCGCCGAACCCGCTCTTGACGATGGACAAGGTCAGCGCGGGCTATCGCGTCGAAGACGAAGACACGCAAGCCGTGTCCGACAAGATCATCGTGTCGGGCATCAATTTCTCGTTGCAGGCGGGCCAGCGCATCGGGCTGCTGGGCATCAACGGCGCGGGCAAGTCCACCTTCATCAAGACCATCGCCGGCGACCTCGAATCGCTGGCGGGCGACACGCAGTTCAACAAGGGCCTGTCCATCGGCTACTTCGCCCAGCATCAGGTCGAAATGCTGCGCCACGACGAATCGCCACTGTGGCACATGATGAAGATCGCGCCCACCGTGCGCGAACAGGAACTGCGCAACTTCCTGGGCAGCTTCAACTTCAACGGCAACATGGCCACCAGTTCCATCGCCCCGTTCTCCGGCGGCGAAAAGGCCCGGCTGGCGCTGGCACTGATCGTCTGGCAACGCCCCAACCTGCTGCTGCTGGACGAGCCCACCAACCACCTGGACCTGGAAACGCGCGAAGCACTGACCACGGCGTTGGCGCAATTCGAAGGCACGCTGATGCTGGTCTCGCACGATCGCCACCTGCTGCGCGCGACCACCGATGAGTTCATCATCGTGGCCGATGGCGCCGTCAGTCCCTTCGACGGGGACCTGGACGATTACAAAGACTGGCTGTACAAGACCAAATTGGCGGCCAAAGCCGCCTGATCGCGTTACAATCCCGCGAATTGCCCGCACCGGTCTTCAATCGGACTTGTGCGGGCAACCTTCAACCACGTCCCGCTGTTCGCGGGACGCGTTTTTTCAGCGCTCGTAGATGACGATCAAAGACCAAGTATTCCTCGCCAGCCAGTATCTTGCGCCCCACCACCTGGTGTCGCGCTTTTTCGGATACGCCTCAGACTGCCGGGAACCCGCGGTCAAGAATTGGATGATCTCGCGCTTTGTCCGCAAGTACGGCGTGGACATGCGCGAAGCCGTGCAAGAAGATCCGCTGGCCTACGAGTGCTTCAACGACTTCTTCACCCGCGCGCTGAAAGACGATGCGCGTCCGCTGGACGACGAGCCCGGCTCGGTGCTGTGCCCCGCCGACGGCGCGATCAGCCAGATGGGCGCGATCGAACAAGGCCGCATCTTCCAGGCGAAGGGCCACAGCTACGGGCTGGTCGATCTGCTGGGCGGCGACACCGAGCGCGCCGCGCCCTTCCAGGGTGGCCAATTCGCCACCGTGTATTTGTCGCCCAAGGACTACCACCGCGTGCACATGCCGGTTGCCGGCACGCTGCGCGAAATGGTGCACGTGCCTGGCCGCCTGTTCTCGGTCAACCCGCTGACGGCCCGCAACGTGCCGCGCCTGTTCGCCCGCAACGAACGCGTCGTCTGTCTGTTCGACACCGAGCACGGCCCGATGGCCCTCATCCTGGTTGGCGCGATGATCGTCGCGTCCATCGAAACCGTGTGGGCGGGTCTTGTCACCCCGTACAAGCGCCGCGTCAAATCCGTGCGCTACGACGACCTGGCGCGCGCGCCGATCCATCTGGCGAAAGGCGCCGAAATGGGCCGCTTCAAGCTCGGCTCGACGGCGATCGTGCTGTTCGGACCGAACAAGGTCCGCTGGGCTGACACGCCGTCGGTACTGGGCCCCGTGCGCATGGGCGAACTGCTGGCATTACCCACTCAGGGCTGAACGCCGATCCAAATGCGGCGAGCCTTCTTGGCCGCCGCACAAGCAATTTCGCTTTTAGCGAATAAGACTTTCCTTATTTATTCGCTTTCAGCGATGAGGTGGCGTTGTTAGATTACGGGCTTTTACCGGCCCGCCATGACATTCACCGCCCTGCCCGTCACCGCGCCCAATGGCGCTGCCACACGCCAGCCCCTGCCGCGCGCGCTGGCCCGCATGCTGTCCCTGGACGACTTCGAAGCGGCGGCGCAGCGGCGCCTGCCCCGGCCCATCTTCGGCTATGTGGCCGGTGCCGCCGAAGACAATCAATCCCTGCAAGACAACCGCCACGCATTCGCACAGTACGCGTTCATGCCGCGCGTGCTGGTCGACGTGTCCCGGCGGACGCAGCAGACTGAACTGTTCGGACGCCAGTACGCATCGCCCTTCGGCATTGCCCCGATGGGCATCAGCGCCTTGTCGGCGTACCGCGGCGACGTCGTGCTGGCGCGCGCCGCGCGCGAGCAGAACATCCCCGCCATCCTCAGCGGCACTTCGCTCATTCCCCTGGAAGACGTCATCCGCGAAGCGCCCGGCACCTGGTTCCAGGCCTACCTGCCCGGCGACCCCGCGAAGATCGATGCACTGGTCGAGCGCGCCCGCCGCGCGGGCTACGAAACCCTGGTGCTGACCGTGGACATACCGGTCTCGGCCAATCGCGAAAACAACGTGCGCACGGGATTCTCCACCCCGCTCAAGCCCAGCCTGCGTCTGGCCTGGGATGGGCTGACGCGGCCGCGCTGGCTGGCCGGTACCTTCCTGCGCACGCTCATGGCGCATGGCATGCCGCACTTCGAAAACTCATTTGCGACGCGCGGCGCCCCCATCGTATCGGCGTCGGTGCTGCGCGACTTCACCGCCCGCGACCACCTCAGCTGGGAGCACGTGGCGCGCATCCGCAAGCAATGGCCCGGCACCTTGATCATCAAGGGCATCCTGCATCCGCGGGACGCGGCACTCGCCCGCCAACATGGCGCCGACGGCGTCATCGTGTCCAACCACGGCGGCCGCCAATTGGACGGCGCGATCTCGCCGCTGCGCGCACTGCCCGGCGTGGTCGCGGCCGCCGGCGGCATGACGGTCATGATGGACAGCGGCGTGCGCCGGGGTGGCGATGTGCTCAAGGCGCTGGCCCTGGGTGCTAGCTTCGTCTTCGTCGGGCGGCCGTTCAACTACGCGGCCGCCGTGGGCGGACAGGCGGGCGTCAGCCATGCGATCGACCTGCTGCGCGCCGAGGTCGACCGCAACATGGCGATGCTGGGCATCAACAACGTCCGTGAGATGGACGCCAGCCTGCTATGGCGGGACGGCCCGGTCGGGCCTTAACGCAAACGGGCACGAAGCGCCGCGCGCACCCGGCATAGAATGGCGTTTCCCTTGCTACCCGTGCGCCGGCCCCGAAACCGGCGCGCCTTGTGCCCGCCGTGTCCCTACGCCAATCCTCGTTTTTCCTGCGCTTCCTGACCCTCGGCGCGCTAGCCCACGTCTACGTGGGCGCACGGCTGATTCCAGATGCGCTGCTCAGCAACGCGGGCGCCGCCGCCGCTACCATTGCCCTGATCCTGTCGTGCATCCTGATCCCCCTGGGAATGCTGGGTCGTTCGTCCGTGCATCCCCCTTGGGGCGACCGCATCGCATGGGTCGGCCTGATCGCGATGGGGCTGTTCTCGTCGCTGTTCGTGCTGACCGTGATCCGCGATGCCGTGCTGCTGATGACCTGGCTCATCAGCCTGGCGGCGGGCGCCGACCTGCCCTGGATCCGGCTGCGCAGCATCAGCGCGTGGTCCGTGGCGGGGCTGGCGGCCGCCGGCACGTTGCTAGGCTTCTACAACGCGCGCCGCCGGGCGCGCGTCGTCGACGTGGACGTACCGATTCCGGGCCTGCCGCAGGACCTGGACGGCTTCACCATCGTGCAGATCAGTGACATCCATGTCGGCCCGACCATCAAGAAGCATTACGTGCAGGCGATCGTCGACGCCGTGAACGGACTGCTGCCCGACGTGATCGCCGTCACGGGCGACGTGGTCGACGGCAGCGTCGAGCATCTGGCTGCGCAGGCCAGCCCGCTGGGCACACTGCGCGCACCATTCGGCGTGTATCTGGTCACCGGTAACCACGAATATTATTCAGGCGCCGCGCCCTGGGTGGCGGAGTTCCGCCGCATGGGGCTGCGCGTGCTGATGAACGAACACGCCGTGATCCATCCTTCGGGCCTGCCCGTGGTGGTGGCCGGCGTCACGGATTACAGCGCCGGCGCGTTCGACCCGCAGCAACGCAGCAATCCGAAGGCCGCACTGGCGGGTGCGCCCGCGGACGCCTGCGCCAAAATCCTGCTGGCCCACCAGCCTCGCAGCGCCGCCGCGGCCGAACCGCTGGGTTACCACCTGCAGCTGTCCGGCCACACCCATGGTGGGCAGTTCTTTCCGTGGGGCTTTTTCGTGCGCTTCCAGCAGCCGTTCACGGCGGGCCTGCACCGCCTTGGCAAGATGTGGGTGTACACCAGCCGCGGCACCGGCTATTGGGGCCCGCCAAAGCGCTTGGGCGCCCCGTCGGAAATCACGCGCTTGCGTCTGCGCACGGCGCCTCTGCGCAGCTAGCGCCCTCAGGCCCCCGCGTCGGGCGTCGTGTCCGGCAGCGGCCCGCGTTCCAGGTAGCTGGTCAGCGCGATATCGCTGGTGGTGTTGGTGATGCCGTCGATCTTGTGAATGCGCGCCAGCAGCAATTCCAGCGCCTGGGTATCGCGCACCCGCACCTTCAGCAGCATGGCGCTTTTGCCGGTGATGGTGTGGATCTCTTCCACTTCGGTCAATTCCGCCAGGCCCAGCACCTGTTGCGTGATGCTCCAGTTGTTGGTGTCCACGTGCACAAAAGCCAGCAACGGGCGGCCGATGCGCGCGCCGTCCAGCTTGGCGGCGATGCCCTTGATCAAGCCGTCGCGCTTCAGGCGCTTGACCCGTTCGTGCACCGCGGGCGCCGAAAGGTTCAGCATTTTGCCCAATTCGGCATAGCTTGGCGTGGCGTCGTCCGCCAGCAGCGTTAATAGTTTTCGGTCGCGGTCGTCCAGGTCTGGCATCGGAATCAGGTTCTGCCTTACGGCATTCGAACTTTTATGGAATAAGGAAATATCAGCGTTAACCCTTATTTTATTCCAATAAAATTCGCGGCATGCAGAATCGTAGCAATCGCAATACCCGCACGCCCCCTTCCGTCCCCGCATTGATGTTCGCCGTCAGTGTCGTGGGCTCCAACGGGCTGGCGCTCAGCCCCATCTTGAGCGATGTGGCGCGTTCGTTCTCGACGTCCGCGCTGACCATCAGCACCGCCATTTCCGCCTATGGCGCCGCCACGGCGGCCAGCGCCTTCTTCCTCGCGGCGCGCATCGACCGCATCGGCATCCGCCGGGCATTGCTGGGCGCGATGGTGGCGCTGATTGCCGCCCTGATCCTGTCGGCCGCCGCGCCACACTGGATCGTGCTGACCCTGGCGCAAGCCCTGGCCGGCGGCGCCGCCGGCGTCATCCTGCCCGCGGCCTACGGTTCGGCATCGCTGGTCGCGCCACCCGGCCAGGAGGCCCGCACGCTCGGCCGCGTCATTGCCGGCTGGTCGGTGTCGTTGGTGGCCGGTGTGCCGCTGTCGGCCCTGATCTCGGACGCCGTGGGCTGGCGCGCCACCTATGGCGTGCTTGCCCTGTGCGCCGCGACTGCCCTGCTGGGCCTGCGCAAGCTGCCTGAGCGCCGCGCCGAAAACCCCGCGCCGTTGCGCCTGTCGCGGCTGCTGGCGCCCTTGTCCTATCGCGACGTGCCGGTGCTGCTGCTGGCTTGCCTGGCGTTTTCGTCGGCGTTCTACGGCGTGTACGCCTTCCTGGCGGACCACGTCCGCACATTGCTGGCGCTGTCTGCCGGGCAAGTCGGTTTCATCGCCTTTGCCTACGGCGCCGGCTTTCTGCTGGCCGGCATCGCGGGCGCCCCGCTGATCGAACGGCTGGGGCCGCGTCGCGCCTTGCCGCTGGCCCTGGGCGCGATCGCGCTGGTCTATCTGGCGCTGCTGCCTGCCGCGCATGCCCTGGCCGCCGTGCTGGCCATCGCGGCGTTCTGGGGCGCCGCGTCGCAACTGAGCCTGAACCTGCTGGTGCTGCTGCTCTCGCGGGCACGCCCCGATGAGCGGGGCGCAGTGCTGGGCCTGAACACCTGCACCACCTATCTGGGCGCAAGCGTCGGCACGGCGATCGCCGGCACGCTGTATACGCACGCCGGGTTCGAAACCTTGGGGCTATGCGCCTCGGCGGCCGTCGGCATGGCCGCCATCGGCCTGCATTGGCGGTTGAACGGGCGCCGGGCCGCGCGCGGCGAAGCCGCCGCCTGACCGGCGCGCCGGCTTACCAGGGGAAGCTGATCAGGTCGCCGTACAAGCGCTTCAGGGTGCTTTTGACTTCCGGCGAGTTCTGGTAGATCGCAATGAACTTCAGCAGCCGGGGATCCTGCGCCTTGTCCGGCGTCGTGACCCAACGGATTGCATAGCGGCGGATGCTGACGGGGTCGGTGTTGTCGAAGGCCAGCCCGTCTTTTTCATTCAGGCCGGCCTGCTTGGCGAACGTCGTATAGGTCACCGAGGCCGTCACATCGTCGAACGTACGCGCGGACTGCGAACCTTCGATCTGCACGAACTTCAACTTCTTGGGATTGGACACCACGTCTTCCAGCGCGGCCTCATGCGCCACGCCTGGCTTCAGCTTGATCAAGCCGATCGACTCCAGCAACAGCAAGGCCCGCCCGGTGTTCACGGGATCGTTGGGCACGGCGATCGTGGCCCCGTCCGGCACCGTGTCGCCCTTTTTCAGCTTCTTGGAAAACAAGCCGATCGTGGTGGAGTAGCCGTAAGCGATGGGCGTCAGGTTCGCGCCGCGCCGCTGGTTGAAGAGTTGCAGGAAGGGTTCGTGCTGGAAGAAATTCGCGTCGACCGAACCGTCCGCCACGGCGATGTTGGGCAGCACCCAGTCGTTGAATTCCACCAGTTTGACGTCCAGGCCTTCTTTCTTTGCCTGCGCAATGGCCAACTCGGTCGCTTCGTTCGCCACACTGGGAATCACGCCAATGCGCAAGGGCTTGTCCTGCGCCATCGCGGTGGCGGACGCCGCCAGGCCCAGGGCCGCAACGGCAGCGCCGCGCGTCAGTTTGAAAAGCAGGTGCTTGAGAAGCATGAAGAGTGTCCAGAAGTCTTGGAAAGCTGGCCCCGCGCCAGCGCTGGCGATATTGTGCAGCAGCTTGCGCGCTGATCCCCGAAAGGCCTTTGTCACGCAATGGCAATGTCTGGACGCCGGGACTAGCGCTAAGATGGTCGCAATCCGTCCCTTCCGGGAGGCCTCATGAATTCCGTGCTGACCACCCTGCCCGGCGCCCGGGCCGCCGCCCGCCGCCGCGACCAGATCGAAGACCAGCTGGGCGCCCACAACTACCATCCCCTGGATGTCGTCATCGCCCGCGGCAGTGGCGTCTGGGTCTATGACGTGGATGGCCGCAAGTACCTGGATTGCCTGTCGGCATATTCCGCCGTCAACCAGGGGCACTGCCATCCCCGCATCCTGGCCGCCATGGTCGAACAGGCGCAAACCCTTACGCTGACGTCCCGCGCCTTCCGCCACGACCAGATGGCGCCATTCTACGAAGACCTGGCCCGGCTTACCGGCGCGCACAAGATCCTGCCCATGAACAGCGGCGCGGAAGCTGTCGAAACCGCCATCAAGGCGGTACGCAAATGGGGTTATGAGGTGCGTGGGGTGCCGCAGGACCAGGCCGAGATCATCGTCTGCGCCAACAACTTCCATGGCCGCACATTGGGCATCGTGGGCTTTTCCACCGACCCCGACGCCTACGGCAGCTACGGCCCCTTCGCGCCCGGCTTCAAGATCGTGCCCTTTGGCGACTTCGACGCCTTCGATGCCGCCATCACCCCCAACACCGTCGCCTTCCTGGTCGAGCCCATACAAGGCGAGGCCGGCGTGGTGATGCCCCCCGCCGGCTACTTCACGCGGGTACGCCATCGCTGCACCGAGCGCGGCATCACGCTGATTCTTGACGAGATCCAGACCGGGCTAGGCCGCACAGGCAAACTGCTGGCCGAAGAGCACGAAGGCATCGAAGCCGATGTCACGCTGATCGGCAAGGCGCTGTCGGGCGGCTTCTACCCGGTGTCAGCCGTGCTGTCCAACGCCGACGTACTGGGCGTGTTTCAGCCGGGCCAGCATGGCAGCACTTTCGGCGGCAATCCGCTGGCCTGCGCCGTGGCCCGCGCCGCGCTGCAAGTGCTGACCGACGAAGGCATGATCGAGAACGCGGCGGCAGTCGGCGCCTATTTCCTGGAACGGCTGCGCACCCTGCCCGGTCCCGTGCGCGAGGTCCGCGGACGCGGCCTGATGCTGGCAGTGGAACTCGAGCCCGATGCGGGCGGCGCGCGCCGCTTCAGCGAACGCTTGCAGGCACGCGGCATGCTGGTCAAGGATACCCACGGCCACACGCTGCGCCTGTCGCCGCCGCTCATCGTCACGCGGGAACAGGTCGACTGGGCATGCGACCAATTGGCCGCGGTACTATCCGCCTCTTGAAGAACCCACCGGAGCCCGCCCACGTGCAGAACACCGCCACCTTGCCTACCCAAATCACCCTCATCGGCGCACCGACGGACATCGGCGCCGGTGCGCGCGGCGCATCCATGGGCCCGGAAGCCTTGCGCGTGGCCGACCTGGGGCCCACGATCGAGGCCCAAGGTTTCCAGGTGACCGACCGCGGCAACCTGTACGGCCCCGCCAACCCCTGGCTGCCGCCTGTGGACGGCTACCGCCATCTGGAAGAAGTCGCGGCATGGAACCGCGCGGTGCACGATGCCGTATACGCCGAGTTGGCCGAAGGCCGTCTGCCCGTGCTGCTGGGCGGCGACCACTGCCTGGGCATCGGCTCGATCAGCGCCGTGGCGCGCCACTGCCGCGAAGCGGGCAAGAAGCTGCGCGTGCTGTGGCTGGATGCCCATGCCGATTTCAATACCAACGCGTTGACGCCCACCGGCAATGTCCACGGCATGCCCGTGGCCTGCCTGTGCGGCTACGGTCCCGAGCAGATCACGGGCATGTCCGGCCAGACCCCAGACATCGAACCGGGCTGGGTCCGCCAGATCGGCATCCGCAGCGTGGACCAAGGCGAAAAGCGGTTGGTGCATGAAGCCGGACTGGAAGTGTTCGACATGCGCTATCTGGATGAAATGGGCATGCGCGCCACGATGGAAGCCGCGTTGGCCGGGCTGGATGCCGACACCCACTTGCACGTGAGCTTCGACGTGGATTTCCTGGACCCCGAGATCGCCCCCGGCGTGGGCACGACGGTGCCCGGCGGCCCGACCTATCGCGAAGCGCAGCTGTGCATGGAAATGATCGCCGACACCGGCCTGATGCGCTCGCTGGACGTGGTGGAACTGAACCCTGCCTTCGACGTGCGCAACAAGACGGCGGAACTGGCGGTGGATCTGATCGAAAGCCTGTTCGGCAAATCGACGCTGATGCGTCGCGGCCCTTGAATCTGGGCTTGATGGCCCCCCGGGGCTAAACTGCGCGCGCCCGGCGGATCGCTTCCGCCGCCGCGTGCAGATGACGCAGGTTCTGGTCGCGCTGTTCCCACACCCGCGGCGTGGGTCCGGCCATGCACAGCGCGTACCATTCCCCGCCCAGATCCAACGCGACCGCCAGTCCGGTCAGGTCGGCCACGCTTTCGCCCACGTTGGCCGCCCACCCTTGCGCCTGAACCTGTTCCACCTCGGCCCGCAAGGCGTCGCGGGTAACCAGCGTGCGTTCGGTGTAGCGCGTGTAGTCCGGCGCCGCCAGCAGGCCATCCCGATCCGCCGGTGCGAGCCGCGCCAGGATGGCTTTGGCGACCGAACTGGTGTGCATCGGACGGCGCTCCCCCGGGCGCGCCGCGTAATGCACCGGGTGGGTCGATTCCACCACGTCCAGGAACACCACGGCGCCATCCTGGATCTTGCCTAGCATCACGGTTTCATTGGCCGCGTCGCGCAAGGCAACCAGATGCGGCCGCACGGCCTCCAGCCAGGGATCGCCTGCCTGGATCTGCCCGCTCAAGGCGTGCAGCTTGGCGGTCGGGTAATACCCCCCGCGTCGGCGCACTTCGTACAGATAGCCGCGCGCGACCAGCGTGCGCACCAGCGCCAGGCAACTCGACATCGGGGCGCCCAAACCCTGCGCCAATTCCGTTAACGGCATCGGCCGCCGCGTCTGTGCGAACAGCTCGATCAGTTCCAGCGTCCGCACGACCAGTTTCACTTCCATGTGTCGACCCCTGTTCGGATTTGCCTTCAGAAAATTCGTAAATCTGCTAGGTCATCCACTAAGTTGACTTTTCATATGAGCGAACCTAAATTCTTGCACAGGAATTTATATTCACCAATAAGAAATGAAGTTCAGCCGGCTGGAGAACTGGCGCCTCGGATAGCGGTACCGCGTCATCACCACAATTCCAATAATCGGCCCCGACCCGGGCCGGGGAGACAGACAGATGCGTATCAAACCCCTGCTGGCGGCCCTTGCCGCCGTGATGGCCGCGTCCGCGGCCCAAGCCCAATCGGATGTTGTTCGCCTGGGCGTGTCCAATGACCGTTCAGGCATCTATTCCGACCTGGGCGGCCTGGGCTCCGAAATGTCCGTGCGCATGGCGGTCGAGGATTTCGGCGGCAAAGTGGCCGGCAAGACCGTGGAAGTGATCGGGGCCGATAACCAGAACAAGGCAGACGTGGCCTCGGCGCTGGTCCGCCGCTGGTTCGATACGCAAGGCCTGGTCGCCGTGGTGGACGGCGGCGCCAGCTCCGCAGGCCTCGCCGCCCAAGGCGTCGCCAAGGAGAAAGGCGGCACCGCGCTGATCAGCGGCGGCTTTGCCGGCGACTTCAGCGGCAAGCAGTGCAGCAACCTCAGCACGCAATGGGCGCCCGACACCTATGCGCTGGCCAACGCGGTCGTCAAGAGCGTGGTGGAAAGCGGCGGCAAGTCCTGGTACTTCATCACCACCGACTACGTCTTCGGCAAATCGCTGGAAAGCAATGCCACGCGTTTCGTGCAGAACGCGGGCGGCAAGGTGGTGGGCAGCACGCGCCACCCCTTGGGCGCCATGGACTTCGCCTCCTTCCTGGTGCAGGCGCAGTCCTCCAAGGCCGATGTGGTGGGCCTGGCCAGCGCAGGCGGCGACCTGGTCAACCTGATCAAGCAGGCACAGGAGTTCGGTCTGACCGGCGGCAAGCAGCGCATGCTGACCTTCCTGACCTTCATCAACGACGTGCAGGCGATGGGCCTGCCCGTCGCCCAAGGGCTGACCTTCCCCACCGGCTTCTACTGGGACGCCGACGAAGACACCCGCGCGTGGACGCAACGCTGGCAGAAGAAGATGGGCGTCACGCGCCCGCCTTCCATCGTGCAGGCCCTCAGCTACGTCGCCACCACGCACTACCTGCAAGCGGCCCAGGCCGCCGGCACGTTCGAGGGCGCCGCGGTCAATCAGAAGATGCGCGAGTTGCCCATCACAACCAAACTGATCAAGAATGCCCGGATCCGTCCTGAAGACGGCCGCGTCATCATGGACCTGTATCTGGTCGAAGTGAAGAAGCCCGCCGAGTCCAAATATCCCGGCGACTTCTACCGTATCCTGTCTACCGTGCCTGGCGAAAAAGTGTTCGTGTCGCTGGCCGACAGCGAATGCCCGCTGGTAAAGAAGTAGCGCCCCTCGCAGTGCCCCGGCCATAAGAATCACTAAAGGAGACATCCCATGAAGTGCTATTGCGTCGTCAACTTCCGCGAACCCTTGCAGGAAATGAATCAGCCCACGCCCACCCCGCAAGGGACGCAGGTGCTGCTGAAGGTCCGTGCGGCGGGGGTTTGCCACAGCGATATCCACTTGTGGGAAGGCGGTTATGACCTGGGCCAGGGCCGCACGCTGTCCTTGAAGGACCGCGGCGTGTCGCTGCCGCTGACGATGGGCCATGAAACCGTGGGCGCCGTCGTCGCGGCAGGCCCCGAAGCCTCGGGCCTGTCCGGCGACCGCAATTACCTCGTCTATCCGTGGATCGGCTGCGGCAAGTGCCCGTCCTGCGTATCAGGCATGGAAAACCACTGCTCCGCGCCGGCCTGCCTGGGCGTGCACCGCGCCGGCGGCTACGCCGACCACATCGTGGTGCCGCATCCCAAGTACCTGATCGACATCGGCGACCTGGACCCGGCGCAGATCGCGCCTTACGCGTGCTCAGGCCTGACCACCTATTCGGCGCTCAAGAAGATCGGCGCCAACATCTACCGCGAACATCCGGTCGTGATCTTCGGCGCTGGGGGCTTGGGCCTGATGAGCCTGACCCTGATCAAGGCGCTGGGCGGCGCGGGCGCCATCGTGGTCGACATCGATCCCGCCAAGCGTCAGGCCGCGCTGGACGCGGGCGCACTGGCTGCCATCGACGGCGCCGCGCCCGACGCCGCGCAGCAGATCATCAAGGCGGCTGGCGGCAAGCCCGTCCAGGCGGCGATCGATCTGGTGGGCGCACCCGCCACCACCTCCCTGGCATTCGACTTCCTGACCAAGGGCGGCAAGCTGATCATCGTGGGCCTGTTCGGTGGCGCCTCGTCGTGGCCGATCGCACTGATCCCCATGAAGGCCATGTCCATCATCGGCAGCTACGTGGGCAACCTGACCGAACTGCAAGAATTGATGGAACTGGTGCGCGCGGGCAAGGTGCCGCCGATGCCGGTGCACCGCCACGCGCTGGCCGAAGCCGACAGCGTGCTGTCCGCGCTGCGGGCCGGCAAGGTGGTGGGCCGCGCCGTGCTGACGGTGGATTGACGCGCCAAGGCCGCAGGCAAACCGCGCTGCGCGGCCGGGCTGGATCAGCCGGGCCGCAAGCGCGGGTCGTAGATGAACCGTTCGCGCCGCACCACCACGATGTGTTCCGCATCCGGATGCGCGGGATTGATCAGCAGATTACAGTCGGGCACGCCGCGATACGGCACGATGGCGCTGGGCAGTTCCAGCAGCGCCGACACGCCGGAGGCCACCCAGTTGTCGCCCACGGCCTGCGAGGCTTCCGCGAACGGCACCGCCTCCCAGAAGGGATAGTCCTCTTGCAGTTGGCCTAACGTCAGGACCTGCCGGGCCTCATGAATGGCGCGTGGCACCGCCAGTTCGATCAGATACCGGTTGGCCTGTTCGGACGCGCGGGCCGCGAAATGCACGACCGTTTCCAGCACGGCCAACGCCACGCTGGACGAGGCATACACCACCGCCGTGCCCGGGCTGTTGTAGCGCCCCCCCACAGCGGCCGCGCCGGCTCCGCTCAAATCGTCGGCGCGGTACTTGCCGGCCGTCGTGCCAATGCGCCACAGCGAGACGAACTCCGTCATGCGTAGACGCCGGCCGCGGCGCGCGCCAGGGTGTCTTCCACGATCCGGCTGCTGGCGTCAGACGTCAGCAGCGACAAGGGCTTGACGTTGCCCAGGGCCGGCACCGGCGTGTTCAACCACAGCACCGCCTCTTCGTCGCTGCCCAGCACCTGACGGGCCACACGTGCCACACGGGCCACCCGGGCCAGACGGTCCGATTCACCCAGCGGCAGCATCTGGCCTTCGCGAGTCCAGCGCGACAACGACGCCGCCTTGACCTCGGTGATGGCCATGATTTCCGATTTGGGCACTTGCAGGAAGTCGGCAGCGTCGTCCACCATCTGCGCGGGCAGGCCCCGGCGCACGTCGCGCGCGATGTCGCTCAACGGGCTGTCCACCAGTTCAAGGAACAACTGCTTGGCCCGGGCCGCCGCGTGCCGCGGAGGACGCTTGGCAGAAGCGCCGCGCTTGTCGGCCGCCTTTCCAACGATGGCGATAGTCATGATGCCCCCAGACAGAGTTCCAAACAGAATTTATAATATCCCATTTGGAACATCGATTTCAAGGCGACTTCTGGTCGATGCGCGCGCGCCTCCGGTATGCACCGGATTTGGGCATATCATAGGCGGCGTTACACACGATCACAGACAAGGACAGGCAATGACGGACCGGCAGCTCACGATACTCGCGGCGTTGAACCTCATGGTAGCGGTGGGTGCCGGCGCTTTCGGCGCGCATGGACTCAAGCGCATGCTGACCCCGGAGCTGCTGTCCGTCTGGCAGACGGGCGTGATGTACCACCTGATCCACGCCCTGGGGCTGTTCATCATTGCGCTGCTGGGCGCCCGCTTCGGCTCGCCGCTGCTGTCGGCGGCCGGCCTCGTCATGTTCGCGGGCATCGTGCTGTTTTCCGGCAGCCTGTACATCCTGTCCCTGACGGGCACCCATTGGCTTGGCGCCGTCACGCCCATCGGCGGCGCCGCCTTCCTGGCGGCTTGGGCCATGGTGGCGCTGGCCGCCTACCGCGCGCAGGGCTGATACCCCCCGCCCGCACGTCCCCTTTTCCCCATGGCGGCAGGAACCGCCGCCCTTGCAGGTTTCAGATGTCTTCCTCAACCGTATTACCCGCCGCCCGGGACCATTCCGCCGCCGCAGGCATCGCCTGCGTGGTGGGCGGCATCTTTTTCCTGACGCTCAGCGACGCCAACGCCAAATGGCTGGGCGCCCACTACAACCCGCTGCAGATCCTGTTCCTGCGCGCCTTGATCGCGCTGCCCTTCGTGACCGCGCTGGCCTTGTGGCTGGGCGGCCGCCGCGTGCTGCGCACCACCCATCCGGGCCTGCACCTGACCCGCGGCGCGATCAACGTGGTGTCCGCCTGTTGCTTCTATCTGGGCTTGCGCGCGCTGCCGCTGGCTGAGGCGACCGCCATCGCGTTCGCCGCGCCGCTGTTCGTCACCGCGCTGTCGGTGCTGATCCTGAAGGAACGCGTGGATGGCAAGCGCTGGCTGGCGGTGTTGGCCGGCTTTGCGGGCGTGCTCATCGTGGTGCGCCCCGGCTCGGCCACGTTCCAGGCGGCAACGCTGTACCCGCTGACGACCGCCCTGCTGTATGCCGTGATGATGATCACCGCGCGCGGCATCAACCGCGGCGAAGGCATGCTGACGACGACGTTCTACATCGTGCTGGGCCAATTGGTGTGCAGCGCGGTTGCCCTGCCGTGGGTCTGGCAGACGCCCGCCACGGAGCATCTGCCCTACTTCTTCGGCATTGCGCTCTTTAGCACCTTGGGCTTGGCGCTGATCACGCAGGGTTTTCGGATTGGCCCGGCGTCCGTCGTCGCTCCCTTCGATTACACGGGCCTGATCTGGGCCACGATCCTGGGCTGGATCTTCTGGCGCGAAGCGCCAGATGCCTTTGCGTATCTGGGCGCGCTGTTCATCGCGGGCAGCGGTGTCTACATCGCCGTGCGCGAAGCACGGGCAAAGGGCAAGCGGCGCGGTAAGGCATAGCGCCGCGCCGCCCAACCCGCCGCCGCGCCTATTCGGTCGGCGGCGGGAAATTCCGTCGCAGCACCCGCGCCACGTTCGGCTCCAGCGCCGCTTCGCGCGCCACGGCCGTCAACGCCGGGCAGACGGAGGCGAACCAGGCTTGCCCTGGCCGCCAATGCGTCATGACCGTCACATACAGATCCAGCGCGGAAAACCGGCGGCCCAGCATGTGGGGCGCGCCCGCCTGGCGCTCCAGTTCCTGCCACAATTCCGCCCGCCGCGTATGCACGCGCTCGCGCAACAGGTCCGCGGCAGCGCCTTCACTGGTCCATTGGGGCGGATTGTCGCCGTAGGTGAAAGTCGGGTAGATGGCCGCGACCAGCCGCAGCAGCAGATTCAGGAAGCGGGCACGCTCGGGCTTGTCCGGCCCCGGCGCCAGGCCCGCTTGCGGCGCCACGTCGTGCAGGTGCAGGATCATGGCCGCGCTTTCCGTCATGACCTCGCCGTCTGGCGTGACCAGCGTCGGCACCTGCCCCAACGGGTTCAGATGCAGCAGCCGGTCGCGCTCGGGGCCGGGTTTCAGATACGGCACATCGGTCAACGTGTGCGGCACGTTGGCCAGCACCAGCGCCATCTCCACAACGGCCGAACCGCAGCCCGCGGATCCGATCAGTTCATAGGTTTTCATCGCTCACCCTCCCGATTCGGCCGGCGCGATCCGGAGCAATTGGCCGGGCGATGCGTCGGTCAGCACATACACATACCCGTCCGGCCCTTGCCGCACGTCGCGTATCCGGCTCTTGCGGTCAACCAGCAACCACTCCTGTCCCACCACCCGATTGCCGTCGAGCGTCAGTCGAATCAGGTTCTGATTGGCCAGCGCGCCGATGAACACGGATTTCTGCCATGCCGGAAACCGGTCTGCGTTGTAGAACGCCATGCCGCTGATCGCGGGGGACTTGGCCCACCAGAAAAGCGGCTGTTCGGTGCCCGGCGCGGTTTCGCCCTTGGCCTCGGGAATGGGTTGGCCCGAATAGTTGATGCCGTAGGTCGCCAGCGGCCAGCCATAGTTCTTGCCCGGCTGCACCAGGTTGATCTCGTCGCCCCCGCGCGGCCCGTGCTCGTTTTCCCACAAGTCGCCCGACCACGGGTTCAGCGCCATGCCCTGCGGGTTGCGATGCCCGTACGACCAGATCTCGGGCCGCGCGCCGGCCTTGCCGACAAAGGGATTGTCGGGAGGCACGCTGCCGTCGACCTTCAATCGCACGACCTTGCCCTGCAGCTTGTCCAGGTCCTGCGCGGTGGGGCGCTGGTTGTTCTCGCCCAGCGAGATGAACAGATATCCCTTGCCGTCAAACACCAGGCGCGACCCGAAGTGCAGGCCGGAAGACAGCTTGGGCGCCTGGCGAAACAGCACCTTGAAATCCTGCAAACTCGTCGCGTCGTCCGACAGGCGGCCCCGGCCGACAGCCGTGCCGCTCTTGTCCCCATCGGATTCCGCATAAGACAAATACACGTAACGGTCGGTCGCGAAGTCCGGCGACAGCGCCACGTCCAGCAAACCGCCCTGGCCGGACGCGGCCACCTTGGGCACGCCTGCGAGCGGCTTGGACAGCCCACCTGGCGTGCGCAGCAAGCGCAGGTTGCCGGGCCGCTCGGTGATCAGCACTCCGCCGTCAGGCAGAAAGGCCATCGCCCAGGGGTGGTCCAATCCGCCCACGACAGGCGTGACGCGAGCGGCGACCGATGGCGGTTCCTGGGCGGCGCGCGCAGGCGTAGCCGCGTACAGGGCGCCCGCCACAACCAGCAACGAGGAAACAAACAGGGGAATCGCGCGCGTGCTCGCGGCGGTGCGTGACTGCATGGACATCTCCGGCGGCAACTGGGTTGAATGCGGGCACGGATGGCATGACAAGATGGCGCGGACTGCACCGCAGTGTGGCGTACCATAGCGCCCAGGGACGGGTGTCTCCCGTCCTTCCTCTCAGGAGACTCCATCAGATGAAACTGTACTACATGCCCGGCGCGTGCTCGCTCGCTTCCCACATTGTCCTGGAGTGGGTCGGCAAGCCTTACGAGACGCACAAGCTGAGCCGCGAAGAGCTCAAGGGCCCCGACTTTCTGAAAGTGAATCCGCTGGGCGCCGTGCCCGCGCTGGTCGACGGCGATTGGGCCGTGACGCAGAACGCATCGATCCTGGAATACATCGCCGAACAGGCTCCGCAGAGCAAGCTGCTGGGCGACGGCAGCGCCCGCTCGCGTGCGGACGTGCGCCGCTGGCTCGGCTTCATCAATTCCGACATCCACAAGACCTTCTCGATGATCTTCGGCGCGTCCCGCTTCCTGGGCGACGAAGGGGCGCAGAAGGAACTGGCGGGCTCGGCCTCCAAGCTGTTGACGAAGCTGTTCTCGCAACTGGATGGGCAACTGGCCGGCAAGGCGTACCTGACGGGCGACGCGCCCTCCATCGCCGACGCCTACCTGTACGTCGTGCTGCGCTGGGCGCATGCCAAGGAAGTCGACCTGTCCGGCCAGGACAATCTGGCGGCTTTCTTCAAGCGGATGGAAGCCGACAAGGGCGTCCAGGCCGCACTGAAGGCCGAAGGACTGTAAGACCGAAGGACTGTAAGCTCGCAGCGGGCGGCGGCAGCCAGCCGCTACCGCCCGCGCTCGCCGGGCGGCTTGACCGACTCAGTCCTCATCCGGCGCACCGGCCAGCGCGGGTTGCGCCACCCCTTCCAGCGTTTTCTTCACCGCCGCCAAAAAACGCCGCGCCAGCAAGGGCGGCGCGCTCAGGTTCGAGTGCGTGGCCCAGATCTCCACACAGGCCTGGGGCTCGATCGGCCGCAGCACCATGTGCGCCGCCTGGTCTGGCGTAACGCACCACGCGTCCACCAGCGCCGGCCCCAGGCCTTGCTGCACGAACGAACAGGCCGTAACGGGCGAATGCACCTCGACCGCCGCCGCGCATCGGGGCCCATCGCCGAAGAACGGCTGCAACGCCCGGCCCAGCGGCGTATCCCGCGGATAACCGATCCATGCCGCCGACGCGAAGTCCTCGGGCCGCACCACCTCATGGGTGGCCAGGGGATGGGACTTGGGCATCACGCAGACCACCGGCGCCTGGGCCAGGCGGATGGAGGTCAGGTTCGGATGGTCGGGCGGCTGCATGGAAATGCCGATGTCCGCTTGCCCTGACAGGAAGTACGCCGCCAGTTCATCAAACGTGACACTGCGGTAGTCGACCCGCGCATCCGCGTTGCGCCCGCGAAATCGCTCCAACGCCATGGGAATCAGGCGCTGGCCGAAACTGGCGCTGGCCACGATCTTCAGCATGCCCGCGCCGGATTGCCCCAGGCTGGCCGCCAGGTCGTTCACCCGCTGGATGCCGCCGTAGACCTGCTCTACCTCGGCATAAAGCCGGCGAGCTTCGGCCGTGGGCGACAGCCGGCTTTTGACGCGTTCGAACAGGCGGTAGCCCAACCGGCTTTCCGTCAACGCCAGCACCCGGCTGACGGCGGGTTGCGACACGTGCAGCATGCGCCCCGCCCCGCTGATCGAGCCGGACATCATGATCGCCCGGAACACCTCGATCTGGCGCAGGTTCAACGGCCGTCCGGCACTGGGCCCGACCTCGTCAGCATAGGCATCCGCATCCACTTTCTTCCCCTTGATCGATAACGGCGGATTATAGGAGTGCCACATTTTTCGATGATGCAGCGCCGCAACGCGGGTGTAATCTGCGCCCCTCAACACAACAAAACAAGGGGAATACCACCATGCACCGCAACTTTTTCCGCAGCTTGTCCGCGCTGGCCGTCAGCGCCGCTTTGATCGGCACCGCCGCCGCCGGCCCTTATCCCGACAAGCCCATCACCTTCGTCGTGCCGTCGGCCGCCGGCGGATCGCCCGACGTGCTGTCGCGCCTGATCACGACGCAGCTGGCCCGCGACACGGGCGCCACGATGGTCGTCGAAAACCGTCCGGGCGCCGCCGGCAACATCGGCATCGCGCTGGTCAAGCGCGCCGCCGCCGACGGCTACACCGTGGGCTACGGCAACATCAACACGCTAGCCGTGAACCGTTCGCTGTTCAAGCGCCTGCCCTACGACGTGGACCAGGATCTGACGCCTGTGGCCCACATGTTCGACCTGTACAACGCGCTGATCGTGCCGGCCGACTCCCCCGTCAAGAGCGTGCAGGACCTGATCGACCTGGCCCGCAAGCAGCCCGGCCGCCTGTCTTACGGCGCCTCGGGCGTCGGCACCACGGGCCACATGGGCGGAGAACTCTTCAAGAGCATGGCCAAGCTGGATGTGATGTTCATCCCCTACAACGGCGGCCCCGCTGCCATCCAGGACCTGCTTGGCGGCCGCCTGGACTACCTGTTCGTCAACACCTCCGAAGCCACGCCGCTGGTCAAGAGCGGCAAAGTGCGCGCCATCGGCGTCAGCAGCCTGAAGCGCCTGTCGCTGATGCCCGACGTGCCCACGCTGGACGAATCTGGCTTGAAGGGCTATGAAACGGTCGCCTGGGGCGGCGTCGTCGCCCCCAAAGGCACGCCCGCCGACGTGGTGGCCACGCTGAACGCCGCCATCCAGAAGGCTCTGCAGGCGCCCGAAGTGCGCACCGGCCTGGCCACGCTGGGTGCCGAGCCCGCCACGGGTTCGCCCGAGGAGTTCAAGCAGCTTATCGATCGTGAAACCGCCAAATGGCAGAAGATCATCGAAACCGCTGGCATCGAAAAACTGGACTAAGCAACCCTATGACGGATCGCATCTTGCAGGCAGACTTCATCGTGGCGGGCGCCACGCTTATCGACGGCTCGGGCGGGCCCGCCCGTCAGGGCGACCTGGCCGTGCTGGGCGATCGCATCGTGGCCGTGGGCAGCTTCGCCCATCCCGAGGGCGTGCCCGTGATCGACGGCCGGGGCCAGGTCCTGGCCCCCGGCTTCATCGATTCGCACACCCACGATGACGGCTACCTGCTGGCGCATCCGGACATGCTGCCCAAGGTGTCGCAAGGCATTACCACGGTCGTCACCGGCAATTGCGGGATCAGCCTCGCGCCGCTTCAGCGCGACGCCATCCCGCAGCCGCTGGACCTGCTGGGTCCGCCCGAGCTGTTCCGCTTCGGCACCTTCCGCGCCTGGATGGATGCGTTGCGCGCCACGCCCGCCGCCGTGAACGTCATCCCGCTGGTGGGCCATACGACGCTGCGCGTCGCCGTCATGGACGACACATCACGCGCCGCCGACGAGGGCGAACGCGCCGCCATGCGCAATCTGATGCAGGAAGCGCTGGACGCCGGCGCGTTCGGCGTTTCCACCGGCACGTTCTACCCGCCGGCCAGCGCCGCGCCCACCGATGAAATCATCGATGTCTGCCGCCCGCTCAAGGACTTGCGGGAATCGGGCCGGCACGGCCTGTACGCCACCCACCTGCGCGACGAAGCCGACCACATCGTGCCGGCCATGGAAGAAGCGCTCCTGATCGGCCGCGAGCTGGACTGCCGCGTGGTGTTCTCGCACCACAAGCTGGCGGGCGAACGCAACCATGGCCGCACGCGCGAAACCCTGGACCTGATCAGCCGCGCGGCCGCCAGCCAGCCGGTCTGCCTGGACTGCCACCCCTACCCCGCCACCTCCACCATGCTGCGCCTGGACCGCGCGCGGCTGGCCAGTCGCACGATGATCACCTGGTCCAAGGGCTACCCCGAGGCCACAGGCCGCGACTTCAGTGAGGTCATGCAGGAACTTGGCCTGGACGATGAAGCCGCGGTCGCGCGGCTGGCCCCGGCCGGCGCGATCTACTTCCTGATGGACCCGGCAGACGTCAACCGGATCTTCGCGCACCCTTTGACCATGGTCGGGTCAGATGGCCTGCCCTTCGACCCGCATCCGCACCCCCGCCAATGGGGCACCTTCACCAATGTGCTGCGCACGATGGTGCGTGAACAGCAACTGCTGTCGCTGGAGGCCGCCATCCACAAGATGACGGGATTGGCGGCTGGACAATATGGCCTCGCCGAGCGCGGGTTACTGCGCGAGGGGTATCATGCCGACCTGGTGCTGTTCGATCCCGCCACGGTGACAGATGTGGCCACTTTTTCAGCTCCCATTCAGGCAAGCCAGGGCATCCACGCGGTGTGGGTCAACGGCAAACCGGTGTGGGACGGGGAACGGACCAGCGCTGAACGCCCGGGCCAGGTCCTGACGCCCGGCGACGCATTACCTCGGAGTTTATAAAGTGAAGACCTTTTCCCAGGGCTGCTACCTGGGTGTATTGGGCGGCATGGGCCCCATGGCCGGTGCGGCTTTCGCCCTTCGCCTGGCGGCGCTGACGCCCGCCGCGATCGACCAGCAACACATCCCCACGCTGCTGCGCAACGACCCCCGAATCCCCGACCGATCCAGCGCCTATATGGCGGGCGGCGAAAGCCCCCTTCCCCATATGGTCGACGGCGTGCGCTTCCTGGAGCAGGCCGGCGCGCAATTGATCGCCATCCCCTGCAACACGGCGCACCTCTGGTACGACGAGATCGCCGCGTCCACCGGCCTGCCCGTGCTGCACATCATCCAGGCCGTCATCGACGACCTGCGCCGGCTGGGCCTGCCGCGCGGCCGCATCGGCTTGATGGGCACCGCGGCCACCTTGAAGCTGGGGCTGTATCAGAAGCATCTTGAGGCCCAGGGCTACGAATGCATCGTGCCCGACGACGACGAAGTCGAGCGCTATTGCATGGGTTCGATCCGCGCCGTCAAAGGCAACCAGCTGGAAGCCGCCTTCGCGCCGGCCGCCGAGTGCATCGCTCGCCTGAAAGCGCGCGGCGCCGACGCCGTGGTACTGGGCTGCACCGAACTGCCGCTGGCCGTACCGCACGCGCTGCGCCCGAGCCTGGGCGTGACGCTGACGGATTCGATCGACGCGCTGGCCCGCGCCGCCATCGCGCACTATGAAGCCGACCAGGCCAAGCAACTGATCGCGGCGTGACGGGTTATGCGCGCTGACGGCCACGGCCATTTCCATGGCCGTCGCGCGCGCCACACAAAAAAAAAGCGCATCTTTCGATGCGCCCCAATTTCCCTTCGCGGGGAATAACGTTCTGAACGTCAGCCGCCCAGGTAGGCCTTGCGGACCTGATCGTTGACCAGCAGATTGGCGCCCGTGTCCTGCAGCACGACACGGCCGTTCTCCAGCACATAACCGCGATCGGCCACGCCCAGCGCCTTGTTCGCGTTCTGCTCCACCAGGAACACCGTCACGCCTTGTTCGCGGATCTCGCGGATGATGTCGAAGATCTGCGCGATCACCAGCGGGGCCAGGCCCAACGTGGGTTCGTCCAGCAACAGCAGGCGCGGACGCGTCATCAATGCGCGGCCGATGGCCAGCATCTGCTGTTCGCCGCCCGACATCAGGCCGGCACGCTGGCTGGAACGCTCTTTCAGGCGCGGGAACAAACCGTAGACGTGCTCGATGCCCGCCTCGATTTCCGACCGCTTCGAAAAGAAGCCGCCCATCATCAGGTTTTCGGCAACGGTCAGGTCCTTGAAGACCCGGCGACCTTCCGGCGAAATGGCGATGCCATTGCGCATGATGTGGTGCGTGTCCTTGTTGGTGATGTCCTCGCCTTCGAACGTGATCTTGCCTTCACGCGCCCGGGGGTTGCCGCAGACCGTCATCAGCAGCGTCGTCTTGCCGGCGCCGTTGGCCCCGATCAAGGTCACGATTTCGCCTTTGTTGACGTCCACGGACACGCCGTTCAACGCCTGGATGGCGCCGTAATAGGTGTGTATGTTTTCCAGCTTAAGCATCATTCCTCCCCCAGGTACGCTTTGATGACGCGCTCGTCGTTGCGCACCTGCTCGGGGGTGCCGGTAGTGATGGGCTTGCCGTGCTCCATGACGAGGATACGGTCGGAAATGCCCATGATCAGGCTCATGTCGTGCTCGATCAGCAGCACCGCGACGCCGAACTCGCGCCGCAGCTGGTCGATCAGCGATTGCAGATCGCGCTTTTCCTGAGGGTTCAGGCCAGCCGCCGGTTCGTCCAGCATCAAGAGGCGCGGCTTGGTGATCATGCAGCGCGCGATCTCCAGCCGGCGTTGATGGCCGTACGCCAGGTTGCCCGCTTCGCGGTTGGCGAATTCGCGCAAGCCCATGAAGTCCAGCCATTGCGCCGCGCGCGTCAGCGCGTCGGTTTCGGACTGGCGATAACCCTTGAGCTTCAACAGGCCCGGCAACAGCCGCGATTCCACCTGCGTGTGCTGGGCGACCAGCAGGTTTTCCAGCACGGTCAGTTGCTTGAACAGGCGCACGTTCTGGAACGTGCGCACCAGCCCGTGGCGCGCGACCTTATGGCTGGGCAGGCCGGTGATCGGCTTGCCGTCCATGATGATGTCACCCGCCGTCGGCGCATAAAAGCCGCCCACGCAGTTGAACACGGTGGTCTTGCCGGCCCCGTTGGGGCCGATGATGGCGAAAACCTCGTCGGATTTGACTTCGAACGCCACGCTGTCGACGGCCAGCAGGCCGCCGAACCGCATGGTCAGTCCGGATACTTTAAGCAATGCCTCGCTCATTTAGACAGCTCCACGTGGGGACGCTTCATGGGCAACAACCCCTGCGGACGCCACATCATCATCAACACCATCACCAGACCGAACATCAGCATCCGGTACTCGGCGAATTCGCGCGCCAGTTCAGGCAGAACCGTCAGCAGGATGGCCGCCAGGATCACGCCCACCTGCGAGCCCATGCCGCCCAGCACCACAATGGCCAGGATCAGCGCGGATTCGATGAAGGTGAAGGACTCCGGGTTCACCATGCCTTGGCGCGCCGCGAAGAACGCACCGCCGAAGCCGGCAAACGTGGCGCCCAGCGTGAACGCGGACAGCTTGATGCGCGTGGGGTTCAAGCCCAGCGAACGGCAAGCAATCTCGTCTTCGCGCAGCGCTTCCCATGCACGGCCGACCGGCATGCGGATCAGGCGCGTCGACACGAACAGCGTGACCAGCGCCAGCAACAGCGCCATCATGTACAGATAGATCACCATGTCCTGGTTCTGGAACGTCAGGCCGAAGAACTCATGGAACGTCGTGCCCCCTTCCGTGCTGGCGCGGCGCGTCATCTCCAGGCCGAAGACGGTGGGCTTCGGAATCCCCGAAATGCCGTCCGGACCACCGGTCAGCGTATTCAGGTTGATCAGCAGCAGGCGGATCATTTCACCGAACCCCAGCGTCACGATGGCCAGGTAGTCGCCCCGCAGGCGCAGCACTGGGAAACCCAGCACGAAGCCGAACAAGGCCGCCATCGCGCCCGAGAACGGCAGCGCTTCCCAGAAGCTCCAGCCGCCCCAGTGATACAGCAAGGCATAGGTGTAGGCGCCCACGGCATAGAAGCCGACAAAGCCCAGGTCCAGCAGGCCGGCAAACCCCACCACGATGTTCAGGCCCAGGCCCAGCATCACGTAGATCAGCACGAGCGTGGCGATGTCGACCGAGCTGCGTCCCGCGAAGAACGGCCAGACAACGGCAATCGCCAGCAGCAATAGCGCAAGCCCCTTGTGGCTCTTGGCGGGCGCCGACGGCAAGGTCGGAAGCGACGTCTTCAGCTTCTTGAACGGGATGGCGATCCAGGGGCGCAGCATCTGGAACACAAACACCACGGCCGCGGCAAGCGCCACCAGGCCCCAGTGGGATTCCATCGAGGTGCGAGCCCCCTGACGGATCAGTTGCAGGCCAAAGACCGGCGTAACGATGACCGCCGTCAGCACGGCCGCCATCGTGGCGTTTTTGATATTGTTTTTCGACATCAGACTTTTTCCACCTCAGGTTTGCCCAGCAGCCCGGTGGGACGGAACAGCAGAATCAGGACCAGCAGCGAGAACGCCACGATGTCCTTGTACTGTGACGAGATATAGGCGGCCGCGAACGTTTCGGCCAGGCCCAGCAGCACGCCGCCCAGCATGGCGCCGGGGATGCTGCCGATACCGCCCAGCACCGCTGCCGTGAAGGCCTTGATGCCGGCCAGGAAGCCGATGAAGGGATTCAGTTTGCCGATGGTGATGGCGATCAGCACGCCGCCCACCGCCGCCAGGATCGCGCCCATCACGAACGTGAAGGAAATCACGCGGTTGGTGTCGATGCCCAGCAGGTTGGCCATGTGCATATCCTGCGAGCAGGCGCGCGAGGCCCGGCCCATGCGGGAATACTTGATGAAGAGCGTCAGCCCGACCATCAGCACGACCGTCACAACGATGATCATGATGCGCGAATACGGCACCGTCACGTCAAAGTCCGATCCCATGTGGAACTGCACGGCGCCCGACACCAGCGAGGGCACGGCCATGTCGCGCGCGCCTTGGCCAAGAGCCACCCAGTTCTGCAGGAAGATCGACATGCCGATCGCCGAGATCAGCGCCACCAGGCGGGGGCTGCCTCGTACGGGCCGGTAGGCCACGCGTTCGACGGAAAAGCCGTAGATGCCGGTCACGGTGATCGCGACAAGCAACATGGCGGCGATGATGAATGGCACCGGCAAGCCGCTGTTGGTGCCGATGGACGTCAAGGTGACCAGGCCGACATAGGCGCCGATCATATAGATTTCGCCGTGGGCGAAGTTGATCATACCGATGATGCCGTAGACCATTGTGTAGCCGATGGCAATCAACGCATAGATCGCGCCCAGAGACAATCCATTGAAGAATTGCTGGGTAAGTTGGGGTATGAGGTCAGACATTATTTCTCTTGCTCCAAATGGTTCCGGCCCCGGTAGAGAGACCCGGAGCCGGAAACCTGGGCGTATTTTATAAGGGCCTGCCGTCAACTTATGCCGGCCGCACAGCGCTTTTGGCGCATCGCTACGCGGATTACGGCACAACGAGGACGACAGGCCCTACACGCCGGCACCGTGCCGGCGGGATCGCGAGTTTACAGCTGGGTCTTCTTTCCGTTCTTGTCCCATTTGTAAACGGCAAATTCGAAGTTCTTCAAATCGCCCTTGGCATCGTATTCGACCTTGCCGATGCCGGTGTTGAACGTGGTCTTGTGCATGTAATCCGCGACCTTGGCGGGATCTTCGCCCACGGCGTTGATGCTGTCGGCCAGGATCTGCACGGCGGCGTACGCCGGCATCTGGAAGGCGCCGTCCGGATCGCGCTTGGCGTCCTTGAAGGCCTTCACGATGCTTTCGTTGCCGGGCAGCTTGGTGAAGTCAGCCGGCAGCGTGACGAGCAGGCCGTCGATGGCCGGGCCGGCGATGGCAACCAGATCCTGGTTGGCCGTGCCTTCCGGACCCATGAACTGGACCTTCAGGCCCTGCTCACGCGCCTGGCGCAGCAACAGGCCGAGTTCGGGGTGGTAGCCGCCGAAATAGACCAGGTCCACGCCCGCGGACTTCAGCTTGGTGATGATGGCCGAGTAATCGCTGTCGCCGACGTTGATGCCTTCGAACATGGCGACGTTAACGCCTTCCTTGCCGAGCGAATCCTTGACCTGGGTGGCCACGCCCGAACCGTAGGTCTGCTTGTCGTGCAGCACGGCGACCTTCTGCGGCTTCAGCGTCTTGGCGATGTAGCTGGCGGCGTACGGGCCTTGCTGGTCATCGCGGCCGATGGTGCGGAAGAAGTAATGCGGCTTGATGGTGTCCGTCACCAGCGGCGACGTGGCGCCCGGGGTGATGCCGACAATGCCCTCTTCCTCATAGACCTTCACGGCGGCAACGGTCACGCCCGAGCACGCATGGGCCACGGCGAACTTGGCGCCGGAGTTGACCACGCGGTTGGCGGCCGGCACGGCCTGCTTGGGTTCGCAGCCGTCGTCGATCAGGATCGGTTCGAGCTTCTTGCCCTTCACGCCGCCCTTGGCGTTGATGGTCTCGATGGCGGTCAAGGCGCCGGCCTGGATCTGGTCGCCATATTGGGTGTTGGGACCGGTCATGGGCTGGGGAATGCCGATCTTGATCGTGTCGGCGGCGTGCGCGGCGCCAGCCAAGGCAAGTGCCCCAAGCGCCATGGCTACCGGGGTAAGGCGATTCAGAAACTTCATGCGGAGTTCTCCAGCGAGGTTTTGAGCGGCTCTGATCGAAACGGGTTATCGGGTGGGTACCCCGCAATCCGTATCGCGCGTCGCCGGCTTCTTGGGCAAAAACACGGTGTGGGCGGTATTCTGGAAGCAAGCCGCCATACTGTCACTGCGTGTAATCCCCAATATTTCCAGGCCAACCTTTAATCGTGACGGATCAGCGTGACAAGCCCATGAATTCACTGGATAAATCGCAAATTTGCCTTATTAATGCATTGGCAAACGACAATGAATTGTGCTTGGCGCGGTATATGAAAAATCATTAATACGCCGTTCGAAAACGCATTTAAATACAGTACTTACGCGGGCCTTACGAATAATGATTATCGCGTTAATAAAAAAGCGTGCATCCGGCGGGTATTGAACCGCCGCGATGCACGCTTTTCTTTGGGCGCCTTGCCTGCCGATGATTGCGATCAGGCGTTGGCGGGTTTGGCCAGGTTCCACATCAGCGCACGGAACGGCGCCAGCATGCTGATATTGACCACAAGCTTGATCGCCAGGTCGCCCATCATCCACGTCGTCCAGGGCGCGCCGGTGGCGGCGAACGCCACGCTGAAGAACACCGCCGTGTCCAGGATCGCGCCCAGCACGCCCGATACCAATGGCGCGCGCCACCAGCGCTGGTCGCGCAACCGGTCAAAGACCTGGATGTCGACCAGTTGGGCGCAGATGTAGGCCAAGCCCGAGGCCAACGCAATGCGCGGCGACGCCACCCAGAACGACACGACCAGCGCGGCGGCAAAGCCGAACCAGACCACGCGGCGCGCGGCGCCCGGGCCGAAGCGGCGGTTCAATACGTCAGTGACCAGGAAGGCCACCGGATACGACAACCCGCCCCAGGTCAGCCAGTCGTTCAGCGGCACCTGGACCAGGATGTTCGAGCCCACCACCACCAGCAGCATGCACAGCACGGCAATGCCGAACTGCAAGCGGCTCATGGGCGGAAAGCCCCGGCTTGCCACGCTCATTTCCCGAACTCCTCGGCCAGCTCGCGCGAGCGACGGGCCGCGGCGGCCATCGCGTCTTCCACAATGCCGCCGAAGCCCGCATCGCCGAACGCGGCCAGGGCTGCAGCCGTGGTGCCACCCTTGGAGGTGACGCGCTCGCGCAGCACTGCCAGGGGCTCGGTGGACTCGGCGGCCAGCTTGGTCGCGCCCGCCAACGTGCCCAGCGCCAACTGCTTGGCCTGCGCTTCGGTCAGCCCGACCTTCAGGCCGCCCGCCACAAGCGCTTCCAGGAACAGAAACACATACGCCGGACCACTGCCCGACAACGCCGTCACGCCATCCAGCGCGGCATCGTCCGCCACCCAGACCACTTGCCCGACGCTTGCCAGCAAGGTGGCGGCCAGTTCGCGGTCGGCTTCGCTCACGCCGTCCAGCGCGGCAAGACCCGTGATGCCCGCGCCCACCAGGGCCGGCGTGTTCGGCATGCAGCGCACCAGGCGCTTGAACGGCGCGTCAGGCGCACCCAGCCAGCCGGCCAGGGTGTCGGCCCGGATTCCGGCCGCAACGCTTACCACCAAGGTGTCGTCCTGCAACCACTGACGTGTGGAAGCCACAACATCTTTCATGTTCTGTGGCTTGACTGCGAACACCCATACGCGGCACCGCGCCAGGGACTCGCCGGGGGCCGTCGCGGTGGTCATGCCGCGGGCCTGCCAGGCAGCATGCCCATCCTGGTTTATGTCAATGACATGGATGTTCCCGGCGGGGCATACTTTGCCAGCCAGCCCGGATGCCAAAGCGGCCGCCATATTGCCGCCGCCAATGAACGCAATCGAAAGTTCGTTTTTCATAGCCAAGCATTGTAAACGGTCAGCTTCGTTGGGGAAAAAAAAGAAAATGTTCGTTCGCGCCTAAAACGCGCAATTTGACAGGCGTTTAGAGTGATGTGAAAGTCACGGTTTTGTCACAAACAATTCATAAGGTGTCGTGTTTTCTGTGCCCGGACAACCCGGTCGCAACACGCCCAACTGGAGGAAACCTCACCATGCGATCCCATCGTATTGCTTTAACCTTCGCCGCCATCATGACGGCTTTCGCAGGCGCCTCCGCGCATGCCGCCACCGAGATCCAGTTCTGGCACTCGATGGAAGGCGCCCTGGGCGACCGCGTGAACGGTCTGGTGGACGAATTCAACAAGAAGAACCCTGACTACCAGGTCAAGGCAATCTACAAGGGCAACTACGGTGAGTCCATGAACGCCGGCATCGCCGCGTTCCGCGCCGGCAACGCCCCGGACATCCTCCAGGTGTTCGAAGTCGGCACCGCCACCATGATGTACGCCAAGGGCGCCATCAAGCCGGTGCAGCAGATGTCCGAAGAAGCCGGCAACCCGATCGACCCGAAGGAATTCATCGGCGCGGTCGCGGGCTACTACTCGTCGGCCGACGGCAAGCTGGTGTCGATGCCCTTCAACAGCTCGACCGTGGTGTTCTACTACAACAAGGACGCCTTCAAGAAGGCTGGCCTGGACGCGGAAAATCCCCCCAAGACCTGGGAAGAGCTGGCAGCCGCCGGCCAGAAGCTGAAGGCAGCCGGCCAGGAATGCGGCTACACGACCTCCTGGCCGTCGTGGGTCCAGCTGGAAACGTTCTCGGCCTGGCATAACGTGCCGTACGCCACCAAGGACAACGGTTTCGGCGGCCTGGACGCTCGCATCGCCATCAACACTCCGCTGCACGTGCGCCATCTGGAAAACCTGGCCAAGCTGGGCAAGGAAGGCATCTTCATGTACGGCGGCCGCGGCGACGAGCCGAACTCGCTGTTCATCAGCGGCAAGTGCGCCATGATCACCGGTTCGTCCGGCCTGCGCGCCAACATCGCCAAGAACGCCAAGTTCGAATTCGGCACCTCGACCGTGCCCTACTACGCCGACGTGCAAGGCGCCCCGCAGAACACCATCATCGGCGGCGCTTCGCTGTGGGTCTTCGCCAACAAGAAGCCGGAAACCTACAAGGGCGTGACCGCGTTCTTCAAGTTCCTGGCCAGCCCGGAAATCGCCGCTCGCTGGCACCAGCAGACTGGCTATGTGCCGGTCACCAAGGCTGCCTACGAACTGACGAAGAAAGACGGTTTCTATGACAAGAACCCGGGCACCGAAGTCGGCGTGAAGCAGCTGAACGTGGAAACGACCGCGCAGTCGCGTGGCCTGCGCCTGGGCTTCCTGCCGCAGATCCGTGAAATCGAAGACGCTGAAATCGAACGCATCGTGTCCGGCAAGGTTGCAGCCAAGGACGGCGCCGAGAACATCGTCAAGCGCGGCAACGAGTTGCTGGAGAAGTTCGAGAAGAGTGTAAAGTAACGCCCTTTCCGGGCCGCCGCCCGGTGTTTGTCAACTAGCATTTTCCATGCAATGACAAGCACTTAGCGGCCAGACCGGATGCAAGCGCAAGGCTTAAAGCCCTGGTTTTTTTGGGGCTTTAAGCCTATCGTATTTTTATGAAAGCGGTTTCAAGCGGCGGTTAATCCAACCGCCGCTTTTCTGTACCTTGGGTTCCCCCTATGGAAAAACGCGTTGTATTCGGGCATAAGACCTTGCCCTATCTGCTGCTTCTGCCGCAGCTGATCATTACCGTGGTCTTCTTTTTCCTGCCTGCCGGACAAGCCATGTGGCAGTCCATGCGGCTCGAAGATGCCTTCGGTCTGTCGTCCGAGTTCGTCGGGCTCGACAACTTCATGGAACTGTTCTCGCAACAGGCCTACCTCGATTCCTTCCGCGTCACCGCCGTGTTCTCGGTGCTGGTGGCGGTGGTGGGTCTTGGCGTGTCCTTGCTGCTGGCCGTCATGGCCGACCGCGTGATTCGCGGCGCAGGACTCTACAAGACGCTGCTGATCTGGCCCTACGCCGTGGCGCCCGCTGTCGTCGGCGTGCTGTGGCTGTTCATGTTCTCCCCTTCCGTCGGCATCCTGGCGGTTGCGTTGCGCAAGTCCGGCGTGGACTGGAACCCCCGGCTGGACGGCAACCAGGCAATGATGCTGGTGCTGGTGGCTGCCGTGTGGAAGCAGATCTCGTACAACTTCCTGTTCTTCCTGGCAGGCCTGCAATCGATCCCGCGTTCGCTCATCGAAGCCGCCGCGATCGACGGCGCAAGCCCGACCCGCCGCTTCTGGAGCATCGTGTTCCCGCTGCTGTCGCCCACCACGTTCTTCCTGCTGGTGGTCAACATCATCTATGCCTTCTTCGACACCTTCGCGGTCGTGGATACCACCACGCAAGGCGGTCCCGGCACGTCGACCTCGATCCTGGTCTACAAGGTGTATAGCGACGGCTTCCGCGGCCTGGACCTGGGTTCGTCCGCAGCCCAGTCGGTTGTGCTGATGTTCATTGTGGTTGCCTTGACGGTCGTACAGTTCCGGTACGTCGACCGCAAAGTGCAGTATTGATTTTGTTCGAGGCTAATAACAATGGTTGAACGCCGTCCCTGGCTGGATATTCTGGCCCACGTCATTCTGCTCTGCGGGGTGGCGATGGTGGCATTTCCGCTTTACATCACTTTCGTCGCGTCTACCCAGACCGCTCAGGAAGTGGCGCAAGCGCCGATGTCGCTGATTCCCGGTCCGCACTTTGTCGATAACTACATGCAGGCGCTGTTCGGCGGCTCGTCCGGCGGTTCGTCGGGCGCGCCCGTGGGCCGCATGATGTATGTCAGCCTGATCATGGCCCTGTCGATTTCCATCGGCAAGATCGCGATCTCGCTGCTGTCGGCTTTCGCGGTCGTGTACTTCCGCTTTCCCGGCCGCATGTTCTTTTTCTGGATGATCTTCGTCACTCTGATGCTGCCCGTCGAAGTCCGGATCGCGCCCACCTACAAGGTGGTGGCTGACCTGGGCCTGCTCAACAGCTATGCCGGCCTGACGCTTCCGCTGATTGCATCGGCCACGGCCACCTTCCTGTTCCGCCAGTTCTTCCTGACGGTGCCGGACGAGCTGATCGAAGCCGCGCGCATCGACGGCGCGGGCCCGGTGCGTTTCTTCTTCGACGTGCTGCTGCCGCTGTCCAAGACCAGCATCGCCGCCCTGTTCGTGATCCAGTTCATCTATGGCTGGAACCAATACCTGTGGCCGCTGCTCATCACCACCCAGGAAGATATGTACCCCGTCGTCATCGGCATCAAGCGGATGATCAGCGGCGGCGACAGCGTCACCGAATGGAACATCACCATGGCCACCGCCATGCTGGCCATGATTCCGCCGGCGCTCGTCGTCATCCTGATGCAGAAATGGTTCGTCAAGGGTCTGGTCGACACTGAAAAGTGACGCTTGCCCATCCGCACCCACCCGAACACGACTCCGAACACGAATAAACATGGCTACTCTCAGCTTCCGTAACGTCAAGAAAACCTACGCCGGCAACGTGCCGGTCATCCATGGCATCGACATGGATGTCAAAGACGGTGAATTCATCGTCATCGTCGGCCCGTCGGGCTGCGGCAAATCCACGCTGATGCGCATGGTCGCCGGCCTGGAATCCGTCACCAGCGGCGACATCGTGATCGACGACAAGGTCGTCAACACGCTGGAACCCGCCGAACGCGATATCGCGATGGTGTTCCAGAACTACGCGCTCTACCCGCACATGACCGTGTTCGAGAACATGGCCTACGGCTTGAAGATCCGCAAGTTCTCCAAGGAAGAGATCAAGAAGCGGGTCGACGTCGCCGCGCAGATCCTGGAACTGAGCCACCTGCTGGACCGCCGCCCCCGCGCGCTGTCCGGCGGCCAGCGCCAACGGGTCGCCATGGGCCGCGCCATCGTGCGCGAACCCAAGGTCTTCCTGTTCGACGAGCCGCTGTCCAACCTGGACGCCAAGCTGCGCGTGGCGATGCGTCTGGAAATCATGAAGCTGCATCGCCGCCTGGGCACCACCAGCCTGTACGTGACGCACGATCAAGTCGAAGCCATGACCCTGGCCCACCGCATGATCGTCATGTACCAAGGCGTGCCCGAGCAGATCGGCACCCCGATGGAAGTGTTCGAAAAGCCCGCGTCGACGTTTGTCGCCGGCTTTATCGGCTCGCCCCCGATGAACCTGATGGAAGTGCAAGTGTCCGGCGACGGCACGGTGCAGACCACCGACGGCATGGCGCTGGAGATCTCGCCGCTGCAGGTGCCGGCGCAGGTTCGTGGCCGCAAGGTCATCATGGGCATGCGTCCGGAACACATGCTGCTGAACACGCAAGGCGTGCCCGCTGAAGTCGAAATGGTGGAAACGCTGGGTTCGGAACAACTGGTCCACTGCCGCTGTGGCAAGACCACGCTGGTCGTGCGCTGCACCACCCGCCAGTTGTCCGAGTCGTCCGCCAAGGTGACGGACCGCGTCAACGTGGGCCCGGATGGCCGCCATCCGCTGCACTGGTTCGAAGCCGACACCGGCCGCCGCGTCCAGGGCCTGTAAGCCTTTCTGCACATCCGGGAAGGAACCGGCGGCCAAGCGCTTGCCCGGTTCCTTTCCCAAACTCGCCGCCTGCCGGCGGCGAGTCCCCTTCCCGCCTCAATACGTGTACGTCACCATCGTTCCGATGGTGTACTGGTTCCTGTCTTTTACGATCGGGCTGTCTGCCGCGTCGCCAAACAGCCGCCGCGCCTCGGCCGCGACCGTCCAGGACCAGGACTGGCTGACAGGCAGCGTCCAGGTAGCGCCCAAGCCCATGCTCTCCAGGCCGCCTTTGGGGTTGTAGCGGCGATAGCCCGATTTCCCCGATTGCCGGTCGCTGACGCCGTACCAGGTGCGCATGTAGTTGCCGTCGCCCAACGTGCCGCTCAGCGCCAGGGACACCGAGCCTGCCGAACCTTCATACACCGTCGTGCTGGCGCCCAGGTTGAACATCGTATAGGCGCTGCCCACGTCGCGGTCATCGCCCTTCTTGAATGCGTGCGCCACGGTCGCCGACAGCACGACCGGCCCCAGCGCTGTTTCGGCATCCATGCCGATCTGCGCGCGGCTTTTGATGTCACCCATGCCGCGCAGCTTATCCGAGCCCTGGAAGCCCTTCTTATGGTCCTTGCGCGAGGCGCTGGGCGATACATAGAAGCGGAACGTACTGTCCAGCGCCTGCGTCTCCCAACCCAGGCCGTGATCGGTGCCCAGGAAAAACCCGTTGGGGCTGCGCACGCCCAAGCCTACGATCGGCACGACCGAACTCTCGTCGCTGCCGCTATACCGCGGCGCATAGCCCACGCCGGCCGTGCCGTAGAAGGTCCATTGGCCTTCCGGGCGCTCGTCCCCCGTCGCCACCGTCAGGCCCCGAGAGCTCGCGCCCCGCTGCCCATAGACTGAACTGGCGTCCGTGACCGACAGATCGGCGGCGACGGCGGACAGGCCTGGAACAGCAGCCAGCAATGCTGCCGCGGCGGCGCGGCGCGGGACGAACGACAAAGGGGGAAATCGCTTCATAAATGCATCCGGGAAACGAGGTTGATGAACGGTGCAGGCTCAGCGCGCCTGCGGGGCGCGAAATATTTGCTGTCGGCCTGCGTTAGTCGAGGCCAGCGCCTTGCTTGGCCTGCCGCATCAGATGCATGGCCAGCGTGGATACAGACGCCACCAGGGGCTCGCCCGTATCGGCATTGCTCATGACCAGCACGGCAAGCTTGTCTTGCGGGGCCAACAGGTATCTGGCGTGAAAGGCTTCGGTAGCGCCGCTGTGCTCGTGCAGCGGCGCACTGCCCACGATGTCCTCGCCGCAGGGCGCGGCCAGCCAGGACAGCGCCAAGCGGCAACTCAGGTCCAGACTGGCGCCGGATACCGTTTCCAGGTTCAGGACGGCGGTGGCGGATTCATCCTTCAGCACACGCGCGCCCCGGTACACGCCGCCGGCGAACAACATGCTGGAAAACCGCGCCATTTCGGAGGTGCTCATCCACAGGCCGTCAGCCGCCTCGTTGGGCTGCGGGCCTTCGGTCCAGGGAGCGCCACCGCGATAACCCGCCGCGCGCAACTCAAGCATGCGGGCGTCTGCCCGATACCCCGCGCGCGGCATGTTCAGCGGCTGCAAGATCGTGCGCCGTACATAGTCGTCCAGCGGTTCGCGAGCCACGTGCGCCAGCATGTCGCCCAGCAAGGCATAGGCCATGTCGGCGCGGGCGCGGCCCATCGTGTCTTCCAGCGTGGACGGATGCAGGGTCAGCAGGTTGCGCGCGGTGTAGGGATCCGCCCCCATCCACTGCAGGGCGTTGCGGCGCGGCTCGACATGCCAGTCGGGCAGGGACTGGCCGGCCGGCGCATCCAGCGGCAGACTGCCGTCGTCGGCGGCGCGCAAGACGCCTGCCGCCGTGACGATCTTGCTGATGGCGCCTACGCGGTACAGGGTGTCGCTGGTCGCCGTGCGATGCCGGACGGGATCCGCGTAGCCGAAACCCGTGCTCCAGACCACGCGCTGGTCGTCCACGATCGCGATCGACAGGCCAGGCACCTTGTGCTTGCCCATGTCGTAAGGAATGCGTGCTTCCAGATATCCCAGAACCGCTGCGTAGTCGCCTTTTGCGACGGTAGGCGGTGCCGCCGGCGGCAGATGCTGGCAGCCGCCGGCGGCGACCAGCAACGACCCGATGGCGACGAGGCGGCTAAGGGAAAACATGGTTGGCGGCAAACCCTCTTCAAGAAGAATGCCGTCATGCTATCCACGCGCCCGAGTCGGATCTTTCCCGCTTTGTATGGAGTTTGTGAAGATTCGGAGCGCGTTTTGTGAAGTTTCTTTACGCCTGCGCGCAGCGGGCGTCAGTCCGCCTTCCAACTGACCACGAAACGCGCGCCGCCCAAGGGGCTGTCGGTGGCCAGCGCCGTGCCGTTATGCCACCGCGCGACCCGGCTCACGATGGCCAGCCCCAAACCCGTGCCGCCCGTGCCGCGGTCGCGGCTTTCGTCCAGGCGGATGAAGGGCTCGAAGATGCGTTCGCGGTCGGCGGGCGGCACGCCCGGCCCGTCGTCATCCACCGTCAGCACGTACTCCTGCGGGGCCGGGCTGGTCAGACCGACCTGCACCCGGCCGCCCGCGTGGCGGATGGCGTTCTGCAGCAGGTTCAACAGCGCGCGCGTCATGTAGCGCTGATGCAGCCGCACTTCGGCCACGTCGCACTGCGACACGGCGCAATGCACGCCCGAGACGCCGGCCTCGTAAGCCGCGTGCTGGACGACGGAATCCAGCCACCCGCGCGCGTCCTGCGCCCGCAGCGCAACGTCGTCGCTCTTGTGTTCCAGGCGGGCGTACATCAGCAGCTCGGACGCCATGCTGTCCAGTTCCGCCACGTCGCTCTTCATTTCCTCGACCAACCGCTTGCGCGCTTCGGGGTCGGCTTCGCGATCGATCATGTCCAGTTCGAAAGACAGGCGGGCGATCGGGGTGCGCAGTTCGTGCGACACGGCGTTGGTGAGGTCGCGCTGATTGCTGATCAGCGCCCCAATGCGGTCGGACATCTGGTTGAATGTCTCGCCCAGGTTGCGGATGCTGGAATGGCGCGACAGCCGCGCCCGCGCCTGCAAATCGCCCTGCCCCATCCGCTGGGCCGCCGTCTTCAACGCTTCCAGGTCACGCCAGATGGGCAGCGCCCACACCAGCATGAAGGCGCACAGCAGCAGCCCCAGCGCGGAATAGATGCCGGCGATCACCCACGGGCCGATCGGCGGCTCCGGAGGCAGCTTGACCTCAATCCACTGGCCCCCCGGCCCCGGAATGGCGGTCACGAACGTCATCAGCTTGTCGCGCAGAAAAAAACCGCCTTCCGCGATAGTCTTGCGTTCTTCTTCCGTCAGTTGATAGGTGGAGGCCTCGTAATCCGCGGGATCCAGCACCTTCAGCCCCAGGCCGTAATGCGGGGCCAGCGCATCGCGCACATAACTGGCACGCGCCTCCGGTGCGATCCGCCCGACTTCCTGGGTCAGGCTGTGGAGTTGCCCCCGAACGGCTTCCCGCGCATACGCTGCATTGACCGGCTCGAAGAAGTAATTCGCGGTTCGGTCCACCACTTCGTTGGAGATAACGAAGCCGATCGCCATCACCACGAAGAGCCGCAGGACGAACTTAAGCATCACCACCCTCGTGTGCCTTGGGCGAGAACAGATAGCCCTTGCCCCACACGGTCTTGATGCGCGCCGGATCGCGCGGGTCATCGTCCAGCTTGCGGCGCAGCTTGCTCACGCAGACGTCCACGCTGCGATCCAGCCCATTGAATTCAATGCCTCGCACGGCATTGAGCAAGTCGTCGCGGGTCAACACCTGGCCGGCCTGGCTGGCCAGCGCCCAGAGCATCTCGAATTCCATCGTCGTCAGATCGACTTCGACGCCGGCATGCACGACGGCGCGCGTGCGCCGGTCAATGGTCAGCGGCCCGAACTCCAGATGCTCCGGCGGCTCGTCCAGCTGGTTGTGGCGGCGCATCAGCGCGCGGATCCGGGCCAGCAGCACGCGGGGCTCCACGGGTTTGATGACGTAATCGTCGGCGCCGGACTCCAGCCCCAGAATCTGGTCCAGATCGTCCTCGCGCGCGGTCAGCATCAGGATGGGCGCGGACGAGAACGCGCGCAGATCGCGGCACACCTGCAGGCCATCCCGGCCCGGCAGCATCAGGTCCAGGATAGTGATCGCCGGATCGTGGCGGCGGAACGCTTCCACGGCGTGGTCGCCGCGGTAGGCCTGGGCGACGTTGAACCCGTGTTGCTCCAGGAACTGCGCGATCAGGCGCGACAGCTTGGGATCGTCTTCAACTAGTAGGGCCTTGGTCATAATGTGCGGACAAGAATAGGTCTAGGGGCCGCGGCGCTTTCGCGGGCGGTGGTCCGGCCGTTCGACACCGCAGTGGCGGTCCGGTTCCCGGCAGGTGGCGCTCAAATGCAAAAACCGGGCCGGAAGTCTGTGGCTTCCGGCCCGGTGGTCATGCGGACGCTTGCGGGTCCGCATCCGATGCCGCGGGCCTAGGCCCGCTGTTCATCACTTGTAGACGGTCTTGGAACCATCCTTGTGCCAGGTGAACACGTCGAACGAGAAGTTCGTCAGGTCACCCTGCTTGTTCCACGACACCTTGCCGATCGGCGTGTCGAAGGAATTGGCGTGCAGGTACTTGGCGACCTTGGTCGGGTCGTCCGAACCCGCGCCCTTGATGCCGTCCGCGATGACCTGGGTGGCCGTGTAGGCCGTCATCTGGAACGCGCCGCCGGCATTGCGCTTCTTGGCTTCGAAAGCCTTGACGATATCGGCGTTGGCGGCGTTCTGGGTGAAGTCGGCCGGCAGGGTCAGCAACATGCCTTCGACGGCGTCGCCGGCGATGGCGTTGATGTCCGGGTTGCCCGCGCCTTCCGGACCCATCCACTTGGCCTTCACGCCTTGCTCGGCCGCCTGGCGCAACAGCAAGCCCATTTCAGGGTGGTAGCCGCCGTAGTAGACGAAATCGACGCCTTGGCTCTTCAGCTTGGTGATCACGGCCGAGTAGTCGCTGTCGCCGGCATTGATGCCCTCGAACACCGCGACCGGCACGCCGCCCTTTTCCAGGTCGTTCTTGACGGCCGTGGCGATGCCCTGGCCATACGACTGCTTGTCGTGCAGCACGGCAGCCTTCTTCGGCTTGATCTTCTCGAGCACGAACTTGGCGGCGGCCGGGCCTTGCTGGTCGTCGCGGCCGATCGTGCGGAAGATGAACTCGTAATTCTTGCCGTCCGTCAGCGCCGGGGCCGTGGCCGACGGCGTCACCATGACGACGCCTTCATTGTTATAGATGTCCGCAGCGGCGATGGTGGCGCCCGAGCACACGTGGCCCACGACGAATCCGATCTTGCTGTTGACGACGCGGTTGGCGGCCACCGGACCCTGCTTGGGTTCGCAGCCGTCGTCGATGACCACGGTTTCGAGCTTCTTGCCGTTCACGCCGCCAGCGGCGTTGATGCGTTCGACAGCCGTGTCGACGCCTTCACGGACCATGTCGCCATACTGGGTGACGGCGCCGGTGGTGGGGCCGACAACGCCAATCTTGATGGTTTGCGCTTGCGCTCCCGCCGCAAACGTCAGGCCAGCGGCGACTCCCAGCGCCGCAATGACCGGGGTCAGACGAAATACTGGCTTCATGAGTGGACTCCTCTAATCGCTTGTAATCGTTGGTTTTTGAACCGGGCGGACGCTTCAAACCGATGTGGTCACGCCCCGTTACTGTGCATGTGCACGGCAAGCATACACTGAAAAAACCCCGCTTTTCGAGCTGATCCGGCCCGACTTCCGACGCCCCTTGGGCATCTGGGTGCCGCATCGCCGGTGGGCGCCGCCTTATACCCGGCACCATCTATGTAAAGGACGATTTATTCGTTTGAGTTACTAGGGCGTCGCGGCATCATGGCCGCCATGAGACTCCAACCGATCATCGTCCCCGGATGGAAAAACTCCGGACCGGACCACTGGCAATCACGCTGGGCGACCCTGCTGCCCCACGCCGTGCGCATCCAGCAGCGCGACTGGGAGAACCCGGCCGCGCCTGAATGGATTTCCACGCTGGCCACCGAAGTCGACCAGGCCCGCAGCCCGGTGCTGCTGATCGCCCACAGCCTGGGCTGCCTGATCAGCGCCGCCCTGCCCGTCCCGCTACGCGCCAAGGTCGCGGGGGCACTGCTTGTCGCGCCCGCCGACGTGGAACGCCCCGATGCGCCCGATTGCCTGCGAGGATTTGCGCCGATTCCGCGCCAACCCTTGCCGTTCCAAAGCGTGGTCATCGCCAGCGACAACGACCCCTACTGCCGCCTTGAGCGTGCGCGAGCCTTCGCGCAGGACTGGGGCAGCCGGGTCATCGTGCTGCCCGGCGCCGGGCACATCAACGCCGAAAGCGGCTTGGCCGACTGGCCACAGGGGCTGAAGATATTCGGCGCTTTGCGCCGTCGCGCCTCGTGGCGCATTCCCACCCCCGCCAAGCGGATTCCGCCTGTTCCGGTCTGCGGTGTGTCCTGACAGGTAAGCGCGCCCCTTTCATCCCTTAGATCAAATGCAGCAGGGAGAATCGGGAAGCGTAGCGCCTGGTGCCATGGACGCGCCGGAATTCGCCGGCGGCACGCACTTACTGCAGCAAGCTGCGCAGCATCCAGGCGTTCTTCTCATGCACGTCCAGGCGCTGCGTCAGCAAGTCGGCCGTGGGCTGGTCGTTGGCCGCGTCGGCCTTTTCGAAGGCGGCGCGGGCGGTCTTGGCGACGGATTCGTTGGCGCTGACCAGAAGTCGGACCATTTCCAGCGCTTCCGGCACCGATTCGGGCTCGGCAATGGACGACAGCTTGGAGTATTCGCGGTAGGTGCCCGGCGCGTAATGGCCCAGCGCGCGGATGCGTTCGGCGATGCTGTCCAGCGCGTTCCACTCTTCCGTGTACTGCGTCATGAACATCAGGTGCAGCGTATTGAACATCGGCCCCGTGACGTTCCAGTGGAAGTTGTGCGTCATCAGGTACAGCGTGTACGAGTCGGCCAGCAGCTTGGACAATTCACCGGCGACGGCGGCGCGGTCCTTGTCCGAAATGCCGATGTTGATGCGCGGAACGCTCGGGGTCTTCTTGGTGGACTTGGCCATTGCTAGCTCCTATGGGATAAGTACGAATTAAGGATACCACTGCAAACACTACGGATTGACTCAAGACAAGCACGAAGCAAGGGGTTGCGCGACGCCGGTTTGACGCGGCTCAAAAGACCTTTCCGTCGCGTCGCGCCAGCCCTTGCGATATCAGTCCTGAATCGCGGCCGCCTCGTCGGTCAGCATCTTCACGCCAGGCAGCTCGCATTCATAGACGGCCTGCGCCAAGGCTTCGATCGCGGCCAGGCGGGGGAAGCTGCGGCGCCAGGCCAGCACCACGCGGCGCTCGGGCACATGGCCGTCGAATGGCAGGTAGCGCAGCAGGCTGTTGCTGGGCGGATGTTCGGGCACGGCCGTGATCGGCAGTACGGTGACGCCGATGCCGGCTGCGACCATATGGCGGATGGTTTCCAGCGATGAGCCTTCGAAGGTGCGCTGGATGCCATCGCTGGCGGCCGAGAACCGGGAAAGTTCGGGGCAGACTTCCAGTACCTGATCGCGGAAACAGTGTCCGCTGCCCAAGAGCAGCATGGTCTGCTGCTTCAGGTCCTGGGCATCGATGGATTTGCGCTGGGCCAGTTCGTGGTCGTTGGGCACTGCGACGATGAAGGGCTCGTCATAGAGGGGCTGCATGACAAGGCCGGCTTCGGGCAGCGGCAACGCCATGATGGCGCAATCGATCTCGCCCTGGCGCAGCAGCTCCACCAGGCGCACGGTGAAGTTTTCCTGCAGCAGCAGCGGCATCTGCGGCGTGCGGCCGATCTGCACCGGCACCAGCTTGGGCAGCAGATACGGGCCGATGGTGTGGATAACACCCACGCGCAAGGGGCCGGCCAGCGGGTCGTGCCCCTGCCGTGCGATTTCCTTGATGCTGGCGCTTTCTTCAAGCACTTTCTGCGCCTGCGCGACGATGCGCTGGCCGATCGGCGTCACGCCCACCTCGGCGCCGCCGCGTTCGAACAGCGTCACGCCCAGTTCGTCTTCCAGCTTGCGTATCGCGACGGACAGCGTCGGCTGGCTGACGAAACAGGCCTCGGCCGCCCGGCCGAAATGCCGTTCGCGCGCGACGGCGACGATGTACTTGAGTTCGGTGAGAGTCATGGTGGACTACGCCCCCGGGGGTTGCGCGCGGGCCTTGCGGCCGGCGCTTGAAAGATTCAGGTTAGGAATGGGCCGCATGGCGTCACGTCCGCAGGAAGTCTTCGCGGCCGCGCATCCAGCGCGCCAGGTGCGCTTCGACGGCATCGGGATGCTCGGCGCGCAGCCATACCGCGGCATCGCGCGCGTCTTCGGCGATGGCGGCATCGGTTTCCAGGTCGGCAAAGCGCAGCAGCGCCATGCCCGACTGGCGCGTGCCCAGGAATTCGCCCGGGCCGCGTTGTTCCAGGTCGCGACGGGCAATTTCAAAGCCGTCCGACGTCTCGAACATGGCGCGCAGGCGTTCGCGCGCGATCTGGGACAGGGGCGTTTGATAGAGCAGTACGCAAACGGATTCGGCAGTGCCCCGCCCCACTCGCCCGCGCAGCTGATGCAGCTGAGCCAGGCCGAAGCGTTCGGCGTGTTCGATGACCATCAACGATGCGTTGGGCACGTCGACGCCGACTTCGATGACGGTGGTGGCCACCAGCAGATCTACCTCGCCCTCGCGGAATGCCTGCATGACGGCGGCTTTTTCGGCTTGCGGCAAGCGGCCATGAACCATGCCGATTCGCAAGTCGGGCAGATCAACCCGCATGGCTTCGTAGGTGTCCACCGCCGTCTGCAACTCCAGCGCTTCGCTTTCTTCGACCAGCGGACAGACCCAATAAACCTGCTGACCACCCCGTGCGGCCTGGGCCACGTGGGCGATGACTTCTTCGCGCCGTGCGTCCGACACCAGTTTGGTCAGCACCGGCGTGCGGCCCGGCGGCAGTTCGTCGATGACGGACACGTCCAGGTCGGCGAAGAACGTCATGGCAAGCGTGCGCGGGATGGGCGTGGCGCTCATGTTCAGCTGATGCGGCACGATGCTGCCACGGACGGTTTCGCCCTTTTTGGTCAGCGCCAGGCGTTGGCCGACGCCGAAACGGTGTTGCTCGTCAACGATCGATAGGCCCAGGCGATGGAATTCAACGTGATCCTGGATCAGCGCCTGCGTACCGACGACCAGTTGCACGCTGCCGTCGGCGGCGGCCGCGGCGGCCTCGCGGCGGGCTTTGGCGGTGAGGCTGCCGCTTAACCAGGCGACGTTCACGCCAAGCGGCTGCAACCAAGACACCAGCTTCTGGAAGTGCTGTTCCGCCAGGATTTCAGTGGGCGCCATCAACGCCACCTGCGCGCCGCTGGCGATCGCTTGCGCTGCCGCGATGGCGGCGACGACGGTCTTGCCGCTGCCCACATCCCCTTGCAGCAGGCGGTGCATGGGATAGGGCTTGGCCAGATCTGCCGAGATTTCCTGCACCACGCGTTCCTGCGCGGCGGTCAGTTTGAATGGCAGCTTGGCGTAGAGCTTGGCCACCAGGCCACCCGGCTCGTTACGCGCCGGCAGCGATTCGGCTTCTTTCACACGGCGCGCCGCACGGGCGGCCGCCAGCGACAACTGCTGGGCCAGCAACTCATCGAATTTGATCCGCCGCCAGGCCGGATGCACGCGGTCCAGCAGCGCCTGCTCGGACTCGCCTTGGGCGGGCGTGTGCAATGCGCGAATGGCGGGTTCAAAGGGCGGCAGGTCATAGCGCTGACGCGCTTCGTCCGGCAAGGTATCGGACAGGTCGGCGCGGTCCAGCGCTTGCGCGATGGCGCGACGCAGGGTCAGCTGGGGCAGCCCCTCTGTCGTTGGATAGACAGGGGTCAGCGCCGTGGGCAATGGGGCATCCGCATTGGTCATGCGGGGGTGCACCATCTGGCGGCCAAACATGTTGGTACGGACTTCGCCGCGGGCGCGCAAGCGCTTGCCCACGGTGATCTGCTTCTGCTGGCTGGGATAGAAATTCAGCCAACGCAATTGGAGTTCGCCGGTTTCATCCACCAGGGTGGCGGTGAGTTGGCGCCGAGGCCGGTACAGCACCTCGGATTTGGTGATCTCGCCTTCGACCTGGCCGGAAAAGCCGGGGCGCAACGAACTGATCGGGATGACGCGGGTTTCGTCCTCGTAGCGCAACGGCAGGTGCAGCACGAAGTCCTCGGGCAGCACCAAACCCAGGTTACGGAGCTTGCGCTCTGTATCCGTCAACGGTTTCCCGGCGCCTTTGTTATCGGCGCCGGGTCGCTTGGAAGCCACGGCCGCGGCCGGCATGAAGGAACGAACCCCTGGTATCGAAAAGTCCGGGTGTGCCTTACAGGACGAGGATGGCTTCGACTTCGAACTGCGCGCCCTTGGGCAGGCTGGCCACGCCGATGGTCGACCGCGCCGGGAACGGCTGCGGAATGAGTTCGGCCATGATGGAGTTGGCGGCGGTGAACTTGCCCAGGTCGGTCAGGAACAAGGTGAGTTTGACGACGTTGTCCAGCGTGCCGCCGGCGGCGGTGATCACGGCTTGCATGTTGGCGAACGCCTGGCGCACCTGGGCGTCGAAGTTTTCGGAGACCAGATCGCCGGTGCCGGGCTCCAGGCCGATCTGGCCCGAGAGGTAAACAGTCTTGGTGCCGCTAACGGCAACCGCTTGCGAGTAAGGGCCAACGGCGGCGGGCGCGGCGTCGGTATGGATGATTTGCTTGCTCATGGGCGGAATCCTTCAGGTGACGGATAGAAGCTACAACTATCGGAGTTTAAACAGCAATAGACTTTTGCGAAAGTGCCCGGATGACGCAGGGTTGTCACTTCCCGGGTGCTATGAGTCTGCCTGATGCCCTGCGCCGCCGATATCGCCCCGATGCGCGATCAGCAGTTCGTATAGCGCCTGGGCCGCCACCGAGAGGCTGCGGCCTTTGCGTTGCACGAGGTAGAGCGGCCGCGTCAGGGCGCGTCCGGCAAGCGGCACCACGCGCAGGTCATCGCTGCGGAAATGAAAGAGCGTCATGGCGGGCACGACCGACACGCCCAGGCCGGCCCGGACCAGCCCGGTCACGGTGGCCAGGTGCTCGACTTCGAACACGGGCAGCGGCGCGTCGGCGCCAAGCGCCTCGTCCAGATGTTTGCGCACACTGCTGCCCCGCGCAAGTTGAATGACCGGATAACGCACGATGTCGCGCAGGCGGACTTGGCTTTGCGCTGCCAAAGGATGATCCGCCCGGCACACCAGGAAATAGCGGTCGGCGTGCAGGAATTCGCTGTCCAGGTCCGTCATGTCCGGGCGGCGGGACGCCACGGCAAAGTCGACCTGACCGCTTTGCACCATGTCCAGGCAGGGGTCCAGCAGCGCATCACGCAAGTCCAGCACGATGCCCGGGTGCGCCTGGCTGAAGCGCGCCAGCAAGCCCGGCAGCCAGCCGGCGGCCAATGAGGGCAGCGCAGCCAGCGCCACGCGGCCGCGGCGGCGGGCGGCGTGGTCGCGCAGGTCGTCCATGACCAGATCCATGTCTGCCAGCAGGCGGCGCGCCGAGGCATCCAGCACCCTGCCCTCGGCCGTCAACTCCACGTGCCGCGTGTTGCGGTCGAAGAGCCGCAGGCCGGCGGCGTCTTCCAGTGAACGGATCAATGCGCTGAAAGCCGGCTGCGTCAGGTGGCAGCGCTGGGCGGCGCGGGTGAAGTGCCGCTCGTCGGCTAGCGCCACGAAGGCACGCAATTGCCGGGCAGATAGATTCATGGGTTTCTTCTATCAATTCATCCGATCTTTCTATTTTACTGATGAACCTCGTATGCCTATAGTGGCCCGGACAGCCCTCAAGGCCGACTGGACCCTTTATGCCTCAATCTCCCCTGCTTATCGGCTGCGCCTCCGGCTTCTCCGGCGACCGCAGCGACGGCGCCGCCGCGGTGGTGCGCACGCTGGCCGCCCAGGGCGGCGGCACGCTGATTTTCGAAACCCTGGCCGAACGCACGCTGGCGTTGGCCCAATTGGCCCGCAATGACGATCCCAGCCGCGGCTACGAGCCGCTGCTGGACGAACTGGTATCGCCGGTGCTGGCGGATTGCCTGCGCCATGGCATCAACATCGTCAGCAATTTCGGCGCCGCCAACCCGGCCGCAGCAGCCCGGCGCATTGCCGCAATCGCGCGCGAGCAGGGGCTGCCCGTGCCGCGGATCGCCGTGGTGCATGGCGACGCCTTGAATACGGCGGCGCAACGCGCCTTGCTGCAGGAACGCCTGGGCGCGGCGCTGGAAGGACAAGAGGTGGTTAGCGCCACGGCCTATCTGGGTGCGACGGAAATTGCGCAGGCACTGGCCGCCGGCGCGCAGATCGTCGTGGCGGGCCGCGTGGCGGACCCTTCGCTGACACTGGGGCCGGCAATGGCGCACTTTGGCTGGGATGCGGCTGACTGGCCCCTCCTGGGCCGCGCCACCATGGCGGGCCACATGCTGGAATGCGGGTTGCAGGTCACGGGCGGCTATTTCTGCGTGCCTGGCCTGAAAGAGGTGCCCGACGTGCACGCGGCGGGATTCCCCATCGCCGAAATCCATGCGGACGGTGAATTCATTATCGGCAAGGCCGCCGATACCGGCGGCGCCGTGGACGCCCGCACCGTCAAAGAGCAATTGCTGTACGAAGTGCATGACCCCGCCCGCTATCTGACGCCCGATGTCGTGGCCGACCTGAGCCAGGCTCGGGTCGTCGAGTTGGGCGGCGACCGCGTCGCCGTGCACGGCATCACCGGCCACGCCCGTCCGTCCGAACTCAAAGTCAACGTGTGCTATCGCGGCGGCTGGCTGGCCGAAGCCGAGATCTCGTACGCGGGCGTGCAGGCCGAAGCCCGCGCGCGCCTTGCTGCGGACATCGTCCAGAAACGTCTAGGCGCTGCCTTCAGGCTGCGCGCCGATCTCATCGGCGCGATCAGCATCCTGGGCGATGACGCCGGTGAAATGCGCCGCGCGCGGCCCGACGGCCACGCGCGCGACGTGCGCCTGCGGATTGCCGGCGAACATGCCGACCGCGCCCAGGCTGAACGCATCCTGCGTGAAGTGACCGCGCTGTATACCTGCGGGCCGGCCGGCGGCGGCGGCGTCCGCACCGCGTTGCGCCCGCGCCTGAATATGGTGTCCTGCACCATTGCCCGCGAAGCCGTGCACAGCGGCTGGAACTTCCTGGAGGATATCGCCCCATGACCCGCAACCCCGACACGCAAGCCGTGCCGTTGTATCGGCTGGGCCACAGCCGCTCCGGCGACAAAGGCGATATCTCCAACCTGAGCCTGATCGCCTGGGACCCGGAATGCTATGCAGTACTGGCGGCGCAAGTCACCGAGGCACGCGTTGCCGCGTGGTTTGCGTACCGGCACCCTGCCCGTGTCACCCGCTACCTGCTGCCCACCCTGCATGCCATGAACTTCGTGCTGGAAGGCGTGCTGGACGGCGGCGTGAACGACGCGCTGAATCTGGACACGCACGGCAAGAGCCTGTCTTTCCGATTGCTGGACTTGACGGTGGAGGTCAGCCCCGACCTGGCCCGCCGGCTGCCAGACATACCCGGCGACCGTCCCGCGGCCGCCTGATCACTGCCATCACCACCCTATAAAAAAACACCACAGGAGACACACACATGCGCATTTCATCCAAGGGCCGGCTGGCCCTGCTGCTGGCGGCCGCCCTCCCCCTGACCGCGCTGGCCCAAAGCTTTCCGGCCAAACCCATCACGTTCATCGTTCCCTTCGCAGCCGGTAGCGCCACGGACCAGATCGGCCGCGCCATCGGCCAGGGCGTCACGGAACAGACCGGCCAGGCCGTCGTGATCGAGAACAAGCCCGGCGCCAGCGCCATGATCGGCGCCGCCGCAGGCGCGCGCGCCGCGCCCGACGGCTATACCGTCCTGATCACCACCAACACCACGCACGCCGCCAACGAACACCTGTACAAGTCGCTGACGTACCAGCCCGTCAAAGACTTCGCGCCGATCTCGCTGTTGGGCAAAGGCGGCCAGATCATGGTGGTCAATCCGAATTCGTCCGCCAAGACCGTGGGCGACTTCCTGGCCCAGGCCAAGCAGTCACCGGGCAAGCTGAGTTTTGGCAGCGGCAGCTCCAGCAGCCGCATCGCGGGCGAATTGCTGCAACAGATGGCGGGCGTGCAGCTGCTGCACGTGCCCTACAAGAGCAATCCGCTGGCCGTGACCGACCTGCTGGGCGGCCAGATCGACATGATGATCACCGACACGGCGACCGGCCTGCCCCAGGTCAAGTCCGGCAAGCTGCGCGCGTTGGGAGTGACCGGGCTGGCGCGTTCGCCGCTGGCGCCTGACGTGCCGACGATCGCCGAAGCTGGCGTGCCGAATTACGAGATGGGTTATTGGTTCGCAGCCTATGCGCCGGCCGGCACGCCGCCCGACGTGATCAAGCGCTTGAATGAGTTGCTGGTGAACGCCACCAAGACCAAGCCCGCCCAGCAGTTCTATGCCCAGACCGGCACTGACCCGGCCACTTCCACGCCCGACGAATTGGCCGCGTTCCAGCAGGCCGAATCCAGGAAGTGGGGCGACATCATCAAGAAGGCCGGAATCCAGCCTGAATAAGCGGGCCTGCCCTGGAATGCAAAAACCCATCGCCTGGGCGATGGGTTTTTTTATCGGCACAAAGCGCGGAGGCTTATTTGTCGACGAAAGCGCGTTCCACCACGTAATCGCCCGGCTGGCCCACGCCCGGAGACACGACGAAACCGCGCTTGTCCAGCATGGCGCTGATGTCGGCCAGCATATGCGGGCTGCCGCAGATCATGGCGCGATCGGTTTCGGGGTTGATCTGGGGAATGCCGATGTCTTCGCAGAGCTTGCCGTTTTCCATCAGTTCCGTGATGCGGCCCTGGTTGCGGAACGGCTCACGCGTGACGGTCGGGTAGTAGACGAGCTTGTCGCGAACGACGTCGCCGAAGAACTCGTTGTTCGGCAGTTCCTTTTCGATGAAGTCCGCATAAGCCAGTTCGCTGACCCAGCGCACGCCATGAACCAGGATGACCTTGTCGAAGCGTTCGTAGATGTCCGGGTCTTTGATGATGCTCATGAAAGGCGCCAGGCCCGTGCCGGTGCCGAACAGGAACAGGTGCTTGCCCGGCTTCAGGTCGTCGACGACCAGCGTGCCCACGGGCTTGCGGCTGACCAGGATGGTGTCGCCTTCTTTCAGATGCTGCAGTCGCGACGTAAGCGGACCGTTCTGCACCTTGATGCTGAGGAATTCGAGGTTTTCTTCGTAGTTCGCACTGGCGATGCTGTAGGCCCGCAGCAGCGGCTTGCCTTCAACTTCCAACCCGATCATGACGAAGTGGCCGTTGTGGAACCGCAAGGCCGCATCACGCGTCGTGGTAAAGGAAAACAGGGTGTCGTTCCAGTGGTGCACGCTCAGTACGCGCTCAGTGTTGAAAGCAGCCATGTCGTAGTAGGTAATATTAGGGTTGACCCTATTCTACAGGGTCTTGATAGGAATTGCTCTCATTATTCCGTAATACCCTTATGCCGTATTGATGGGGATCAAGGGTTGGAACCCATGCCTTACGAATAGTTGAATGCTGTTTCGCTTCCTGTTATCGTCCGGGTCTCAGTTGATAATCGTTTTCGTTAGCAGACCGTTTTAAGCACCGGAAAGCCCTTCACGGCTTCCTCGTTGCTGCCCTAGCCGGAGTTCCCGACATGACCAAGCGTCCCCAATTGAATTCGCTGCTTCGCGCCCTGGCGCTGGCCGGCGCCGCCGCCTTCACCGTCTCGGCCAACGCCGCGGAAGAAGTCAGCCTGTACACCACCCGGGAACCCAAGCTGATCCAGCCGCTGCTGGATGCCTTCACCAAGGAAAGCGGCATCAAGGTCAACACCGTCTTCGTCAAGGACGGCCTGCTGGAACGCGTGAAGGCGGAAGGCGCCAAGTCGCCCGCCGACGTGCTGATGACCGTGGACATCGGCAACCTGCTGGACCTGGTGGACGGCGGCGTGACGCAATCGATCAAGTCCCAGACCCTGGAATCGGTGATTCCCGCCAACCTGCGCGGCGCCGACGGCAAGTGGTACGCCCTGTCGCTGCGCGACCGCGTGCTGTACGTGGAAAAGGACCTGAAGCTGGAATCCTTCCGCTACGAAGACCTGGCCGACCCGAAGTGGAAGGGCAAGGTCTGCATCCGTTCGGGCCAGCACCCCTACAACACCGCCATGGTCGCCTCGATGATTGCGCATGACGGTGCGGAAGCCACCGAGAAGTGGCTGCGCGGCGTCAAGGCCAACCTGGCCCGCAAGGCGGCCGGCGGCGACCGTGACGTGGCGCGCGACATCCTGGGCGGCATCTGCGACATCGGCCTGGCCAATGCGTACTACGTCGGCCACATGAAGAACTCCGAACCCGGCACCGACGGCCGCAAGTGGGGCGACGCCATCAAGGTCATCCGCCCGACGTTCGCCAACGAGAAGAGCGGCGGCACGCACGTGAACGTCAGCGGCGCCGCCGTTGCCGCCCACGCGCCGAACAAGACCAACGCGATCAAGCTGCTGGACTTCCTGGTATCCGAACCGGCCCAGGCGCTGTATGCCCAGGCCAACTATGAATACCCCGTCCGCAAGGGCGTGAAGCTGGATCCCGTGATCGCCAGCTTTGGCGAACTGAAGGTGGATCCGCTGCCCCTGACCGAAATCGCCAAGCACCGCAAGCAAGCCAGCGAACTGGTGGACAAGGTCGGCTTCGACAACTGATAAGCCCCAGGTCGCCACGCCCCCGGCGTGGCGCAGCCCTGCGGCAGTATTGGGCCTGTTCCCTTCTTTCCGGAGGGAACAGGCCTTGCCTTTGATGCAATCGACTTTGAAGCATGCACACAGAATCTTTGCCCCGGCCGTTGCGTTTGCGCTGGACTGAACGCGGCGCCGGCTGGCTTGCGGGCGCGGGCCTGATCGCCCTGGCCGTGCTTGCGCCCGTGCTGACGCTGCTGTGGTGGGCGTTGGGCGGCGAACTTTCACACTGGCAGCACCTGGCAAGCTATGTGCTGCCGCAAGCCCTGGCCAACACGGCCATGCTGCTGGCGGGCGTGGGCGTGATGGTGACGCTGCTGGGCACGGGCGCCGCCTGGCTGGTGACCGCCTACGACTTCCCCACGCGCCGCATCCTGACCTGGGCGCTGCTGCTGCCGCTGGCCGTACCCACCTACATCATTGCGTTCTCTTACCTGGACTTGCTGCACCCGATCGGGCCGGTCCAGACGGCGATCCGCGCGCTGCTGGGCTATGACAGTCCGCGGCAATTCCGCCTGCCCGACCTGCGCTCCATCTACGGCGCGATCTTCGTGCTGGGCTTCGTCCTGTACCCGTATGTCTATCTGAGCACCCGCGTCATGTTCATGACGCAGGCGGCCAGCCTGCTGGAAGCCGCGCGCACGCTGGGCGCCGGACGCGTTGCAGTGTTCTTCCGCGTCGCCCTGCCCCTGGCGCGGCCGGCCATCGTCGTGGGCGTCAGCCTGGCGCTGCTGGAAACGCTGAACGATATCGGCGCCTCCGAGTTCCTGGGCGTGCAGACGCTGACGGTGTCGGTCTATACGACCTGGGTGACGCGGTCTGACCTGGCCGGCGCTGCGCAGATCGCGCTGACGATGCTGGCCATCGTGATCGGGTTGATCATGCTGGAGCGCCACGGCCGCAAGCGCCAGCGCTACGCCAATACGCAGCGTATGCGTCCGATGCAACCGCGCCGCCTGCGCGGCCTGCCCGCCGCCGTCGCCGCCCTGCTGGGCTGGATCCCCGTCGTCATGGGGTTCATTGCGCCGGCCGCCTATCTGATTTATGAAACCTACAAGCGCCTGCATTTAGTAGGCGGCGTATCGAACCAGTTAATCAACGGCTTGGGCAACACGCTGATCGTCGCGTTCAGCGCCACCATTGTGACCCTGCTGTGCGGGCTGATTGTGGCCTGGGCCGGCCGCACCATGCGCGAAAGCGCCAATTTCAATCCGGGCCGCGCCTGCGCGCGCATCGCCAGCCTGGGCTATGCGGTGCCGGGCACGGTACTGGCCATCGGCCTGTTGACGCCTTTCGTCTGGATCGACCATGCGGTCGCCACGGTATTCGGCGGCTCGGGCCTGTTTCTGATGGGCTCCATGGGCGCGCTGGTCATCGCCTACGTGATCCGTTTCCTGGCGATTTCCACGGGTGCGCTGGAAGCCGGCCTTGCCCGCATCCCGCCTTCACTGGAACAGGCATCGCGCCTGCTGGGCGAAAGCTCGGCGGGCACCTTGCGCCGGGTCCATCTGCCGCTGCTGCGCCCCGCGCTGGCCGCCAGCGCCCTGCTGGTCTTTGTGGACGCCATGAAGGAACTGCCGGCGACCTTGCTGCTGCGGCCGATGAATTTCGATACGCTCGCCACCTGGCTCTACGCCGAAGCCGCGCGCGGCACGTACGAGGAAGGCGCCGTCGCGGCGCTGGCGATCGTCCTAGCCGGCCTTTTGCCCGTCATTCTGCTGGCGCGCACCAATCTGAAAATGGGACATTGATCATCGTGCCCGATCTGTTAGAAATCGATCACCTTTCGCTCGCTTACGACACGCCCGCCGGATTGAAGCCGGTGGTGCAGGACTTGACCCTGGGCCTGCCGACCGGACACATTGGCTGCCTGTTGGGCGAGTCCGGCTGCGGCAAGACCACGGTGCTGCGCGCCATCGCCGGCTTCGAACCGGTGCGTGACGGCCGCATCCTGCTGGACGGCACCGTCATTTCCTCGGCCACCGAGCAAGTGGCGCCGGAACTGCGCCGCGTCGGCATGATGTTCCAGGACTACGCCCTGTTCCCTCATCTGACCGTGGCCTTGAATGTGGCGTTCGGCCTGCGCAAGCTGGCGCGCGCGGATCGCGCTCGCCGCGTTGAAGAAATGCTGGAACTGGTGGGTTTGGCGCATGCCGCCAACAGCTACCCGCACGAGATCTCGGGTGGCCAGCAACAGCGCGTGGCGCTGGCCCGGGCGCTTGCGCCCTCACCCGATCTGCTGTTGCTGGACGAACCGTTTTCGAACCTGGATGTGGACACGCGTGAACGCCTGGCGTTCGAAGTGCGGGACATTCTCAAGACCACCGGCCACACGGCCATCCTGGTCACGCACAACCAGGCCGAAGCCTTCGCCATCGCCGACCGCATCGGCGTGATGAGCAAGGGATCCATTGCGCAGTGGGATACGCCCTATAACCTGCATCACCATCCGCGCAACGATTTCGTGCGGGACTTCATCCGGCGCGAAGCGCTGGAGGCGCAGCGCGAGCAGGCTTTCGCCCGCGGGCGCTGAGCCGGCCATCAATCCGCCGACAGCTTGACCTTTTGCGACAGGGCCTTGAAGGCCTCGTGCTGGCTTTGGGTCAGGCGCTCGACCTCTTGCGGGGTCGATCCGTACGGCATGAAACCGGCTTGCTCCAGCTTGTCCTTCACTTCCGGCAGGGCCAACGCCCACTGGAACGCCTCGCTCAGCGCCTGGGTGACCTCCGGCGACATCTTGGCCGGGCCGTACACCGCGAACCACGGGTCAACCACCGCCCCCGCATAGCCCAGTTCGGCCAGCGTGGGCACGTCCGGCAGTGCCGGCGCCCGCTTGCTGCCCGTGACGGCCAGCGCATGCACCTTGCCTGCCTTGATATGCGGCAGCGAGGCAGGCAGGTTGTCGAACATCACGGGCAGGTGTCCGCCCAGCAGATCGTTCAGCCCTTGCGCGCTGCCCTTGTACGGAATGTGCTGCATGCCGACACCCGTCAGTTGGTCGAACATCACGCCGGCCAGATGCATGGACGTCCCGGTGCCCGGCGTGCCGAAGGCGGTGCCCGGGTGCTGTTTGGCGTACGCGACCAGATCCTTGACGCTCGCCACCTTCAACGCGGGGCCGACTTCAAGCACCACGGTGGATGCGCCCAGCATGCTGACGCCGGTGAAATCCTTGGTGGGATCGAACGGCATCGACGGGTAGACGAAGGGATTCAGCGCGTTCGTGGAGATGGCGCCGAAACCGATCGTGTAGCCGTCCGGTGCGGCCTTGGCCACGGCATCCATCCCGATGTTGCCGCCGGCACCGGGCCGGTTTTCAACAATGACGGGCTGGCCGAGTTTTTCGGCCACCTTCTGTCCCGCGGTGCGGGCCACCAGATCGGTGGTGCCGCCCGCCGTGTAGGGAACGATGAAGGTGATGGGCTTGGCCGGATAGCCGGCAGCGAACGCCGCGGACGCGCCGTTGACCAGCGCCAACGCGGCCAGGCCGCGCGCAAGGTTGAGGGTGTAGCGATGCATGAGTCTCCATCCTGTTGTTATGAAGGTTTGGAGGCGCATCATACTGCCGCGCAAGCCTCGCGCGGCAGCGGAAAACACGTCGGCCGCAATCAGGCGCGTGGTTCGGGCAGCGGGATGTATTCGGTCTCGTCGCCGGGCACGATCTGGTCGAAGCGCGTGCGCTGCCAGTCCTGCTTGGCCTGCTCGATGCGGTCCTTGCTGCTGGAGACGAAGTTCCACCAGACAAAGCGCGGACCGTCCAGGGGTTCGCCACCCAGCACCGCAAACCGCGCGGCGGTGACAGCGCGGATCTGCACCGGCCGGCCCGGGGCGAACACCACCAGCCGGCCGCTTTCGAACACTTGCCCATCCACCTCGACCGAGCCTTCGGCCAGATAGGCGGCGCGCTCTTCATACTCCGCCGGCAGCACCGTCGTGGCGCCCGCCTTCAGTTGCAGGTCACCGTAGAACAGGGGTGACAGCGTCTTGACCGATGAGGTCTTGCCGAACAGCGAGCCCGCCACGACCTGGGCGCGCACGCCTTCGCCTTCGACTACCGGCTGCGCATCCAGGCCATAGTGCGTAAAGCCCGGGTCCGTTTCCTCGTGCTGCTTGGGCAAGCCTACCCAGATCTGCAGGCCACAGAGGCGCTGCGGCGCCTGGCGGCTTTCCGGCGACGAACGTTCGGAATGGACGATGCCGCGGCCGGCCGTCATCCAGTTCACTTCGCCAGGCAGAATCGTCTGGGTGTTGCCCGCGCCGTCACGGTGCACCATCGACCCTTCGTACAGGTAGGTGACGGTGGACAGGCCGATGTGCGGGTGCGGGCGCACGTCGATGCCCGAGCCCGCATCGAATTCCACCGGACCCATGTGGTCAAGGAACACGAACGGCCCGACGGTTCGGCGCTGCGCCGACGGGATCGCCCGACGGACGGAAAAGCCGCCCAGGTCGCTGGTGCGCGGCACCACGACGGTTTCAATCTGGTTTTCGCCTGCATCGGACAACGTAGACATGGTGTAGCGCTCCGCTTCAATAGGCCAATGGCCATGTTAAGGCCCAACGGCCCGTTCAAAAACAAGGCCGGGCGGAAACCCTTCCGCCCGGCCTCTGGCATTACGCCAGGTCGAACACCAGCACTTCGGCGTTCTTGCCGCCCGACAATTCGACACTGGTGTCGTCCGTGATGGCGACCGCATCACCGGCCGAGAGCTCGGCGCCGTTGACCGTGACGCTGCCCCGCGCCACATGCACCCAGCTGCGGCGGCCGGCGGCCAAGGCCAGGGTGGCGGACTCGGCGCCGTCGAACAGGCCGCCATACAGGCGCGCATCCTGATGGATCTTCATCGAGCCGTCTTCGCCATCCGGCGACACCAGGGCTTGCAGCCGGCCACGCTTTTGGGCGTCGCTGAAGGTGCGCTCTTCGTATTCCGGGGCAATGCCGGTCACGTCAGGCTCGATCCAGATCTGCAGCATGTGCGTTTCGGTGTCCGGCAGCGGGTTGAACTCGGAGTGCATCACACCGCGGCCGGCGCTCATCCGCTGCACGTTGCCGGGCTGGATGGTCGAACCGCTGCCCATGCTGTCCTTGTGCGCAATGGCGCCGTCCAGCACATAGGTGATGATCTCCATGTCCCGATGGCCGTGCGTGCCGAAGCCGCGGCCGGCAGCGATGCGGTCGTCATTGATCACGCGCAGTGCGCCGAAGCCCATGTGAGCCGGGTCGTAGTAATTGGCGAAAGAAAAGGTGTGAAACGAATCGAGCCACCCATGGTTGGCGTGACCCCGTTCGGCAGCGCGGCGAATCGTAAGCATTGTGGACTCCTGTTTCAATAATATGAATGGTCTGGAGGGTGCGGTGCCGGCTTTCTGCTTCGCCCTTACCGCTTAACCTCTGGCATGAGTGATATTCTGCGCGTGCAGCAGGGTCGCTTTGGCGCTATATTTTGATGACTTCATTCAAATTATTTGAATGCATCTGATCGAGCCCCACCATGCAGCCCATTACGCCTGAATTGTTGATCCTGGTTGACGCCATCGCCCGCCATGGCAGCTTTGCCAAGGCCGCGCGCGAACTCGGCAAAGTGCCGTCCGCCGTGACCTATTCGATCCGCAAGCTTGAGGACGGCCTGGACGTGCTGCTGTTCGACCGCTCAGGACACCGGGCGCTGCTGACGCCCGCGGGCGAAGCCCTGCTGAAAGATGGGCGCCATGTGCTGCAATCGCTGGACGATCTGGCCTGCCGCGTGAAGCGCATCGCCACCGGCTGGGAAGTGGAGCTGCGCATCGCCGTCAGCGCCGTATTGCCGTGGCGGCCCTTGTACGACCTGATCGACGAATTCCAGACGCTGGAAAGCGCGACCACGCTGCGCTTTTCCAGCGAAGTGCTGAGCGGCAACTGGGATGCATTGACGAGCGGGCGTGCCGACCTGGTGATCGGCGCCGGTGCAAATGCCGAGCCGACGGGGCCCTACCGGTCACAGGCGATCGGCGCCACGCAGTTTGGATTCTGTGTCGCGGCGCATCACCCCCTGGCGTCGTTGCCGCAACCGCTCAGCCGCCCCGACATCACGAAGTACTGCGCAGTCGTCGTGGCGGATACGTCGCGCAACCTGCCGCCGCAATCACGCGGCATCCTGGCAGACCAACCCACCTTGGTAATGCCGTCCATGCAGGCCAAGATCGACGCGCAGGTACGCGGCCTGGGCTGCGGCTATCTGCCGCTGACCATGGCGGCACCCTACCTGGCGCAGGGTCTGTTGGTGGTGTGCGAGACGGATGAAGGCATGTCCCTGACGGAACACGTGGCGTACGCCTGGCGGGCCGAACCGCCGGGTGAAGCGCTGAAGTGGTGGTTGCAAAAGCTGAAATCGCCGCGGCTCTGCGAAAGCCTGCTGGGAATGGGCTGACGGGTTGCCGGGCGTACAACGCCGGGCAACCCATCAACGATCACTCGTCTTCGATCCCCAGCTCGCGCAGCTTGCGCGTGATGGTGTTGCGGCCGATGCCCAGGCGGGATGCGGCCTCCACACGGCGGCCGCGGCTGGCGTCCAGCGCGCTTTGCAGCAGGATCTTCTCAAACTGGCGCGTCAAGGTCGCCATCACGGCAGGTTCGCCGCGCTCCAGACGGTACTGTGCATCGCGCAGAAGGGAATCCTGCCAGTTGCGCGGCGCGCCGTCGTCCAGACCTTGGGACGCTTGCACCACCGTGCCGATACCCGGCATCGGCGTTGCGGGACGCAACGGGGCCAATCCGGGTTGCTGCTGATGCTCCAACGCGCGGATTTCCGGCGGCAGGTCCTGGCGGTCCACCGTCTGGCCCGGCGCCATTACCGTCAACCAGTGGCAGAAGTTCTCCAGCTGGCGGACGTTGCCGGGAAAGTCGAACTTGGTCAGCACGGCGAGCGCGTCGGGCGTCAGGCGTTTGACCGGCACGCCCAGCGTGCGGGCGCTAGCCGTCAGGAAATGTTGCGCCAACGCAGGAATGTCTTCCACGCGTTCGCGCAGCGGCGGCAGGCGCAACCGGATCACGTTCAGGCGATGGAACAAGTCCTCGCGGAACAAACCCTGTTCGACACGCTGCTCCAGCGGCTGGTGGGTCGCGGCCACGATGCGCACGTCCACGCGCACGGGCTGAGCCCCGCCCACGCGATAGAAGCTGCCTTCGGCCAGCACGCGCAACAGGCGCGTCTGCAGCTCGATCGGCATGTCGCCGATTTCGTCCAGGAACAAGGTGCCGCCGTGCGCTTCTTCGAAGCGGCCACGGCGCAAATTGTTGGCGCCCGTGAATGCGCCGCGCTCGTGGCCGAAGAGTTCGGCTTCAAGCAGGTCGCGCGGGATGGCCGCCGCGTTCAGCGCCACGAACGGGCCGCTGGCCCGCACGCCGTGGCCGTGCAAGGCACGGGCGACGAGTTCCTTACCAGTACCCGATTCGCCGGTGATCAACACCGTCACCTTGGACTGGGCCAGCCTGCCGATCGCGCGGAACACTTCCTGCATGGCGGTGGAAGACGACTGCGTCATCATCCAGCGCTCGTTGTTCTGCGCCGCCTCGCCCTGCCCTTCAGGCGTTTCCGGCTGCGTGGATTCCTGCATGGCGCGCTGGATCAGCGCAACCGCCTCGTTCACGTCGAACGGCTTGGCCAGGTAATCAAACGCGCCGCCCTGGAACGCGGACACGGTGCTGTCCAGATCGGCGAACGCGGTCATCACGATGACCGGCAAGCCGGGATGGCGCTCTTTGAGTTGACGCAACAGCTCCAGGCCGTTGCCGCCGGGCATGCGAATATCGGATACCAAGGCGACGGGCGTTTCGCGCGACAGCGCTTCCAGCACATCAGCCGATTGGGAGAAACTGCGGGTGGGGACACCAGCGCGGGCCAGGGCCTTTTCGAGGACCCAGCGGATGGCCTGGTCGTCGTCGACGATCCATACGGGTTTCATCAGTGTGCAGGCTCCATCGGTAGGACCAGGCGAAACTCGGTGCGCCCCGGTCGGGATTCAAATTCGATGATGCCGCCGTGCTGCTGCACGAAATCCTGGGCCAGGCTCAAGCCCAGGCCCGTTCCGCCCGCTCTGGCCGTGACCAGGGGGTGGAAAATGCGGTCGCGGATGTGGTCCGGCACGCCGGGACCGTTATCGATAATGGACAGCACCAGCGCCAGCCGGTGCTGGCGGTGGGCCAGCATGACCTGCCGCGCCACACGGGTACGCAGCGTGACCACGCCAGGTTCCGTCTTGGGCCCCTCGGGCCGTGCGACCAGTTCCTGCGCGGCGTTACGCGCCACGTTCAGGACGGCCTGCATCAGACGGGCGGCGTCGCCTTTCAGATCGGGAACCGACGCGTCATAGTCGCGCAGGATGGTGACGTCGTTGCGGAATTCGGCCTGGATCAGCGCGCAGACGCGCTCGCAGATCTCGTGGATGTTCACCGGCCGCGCATTCAGCGGCACACGTTGCGGGCCGCTCAGGCGGTCCACGAGCGCCTGCAGGCGGTCGGCTTCGGAAATAATGACCTGGGTGTATTCGGCCAGGGCCGCGCTGGGCAGTTCGGCCTCCAGCAATTGCGCGGCGCCGCGCAAACCGCCCAGGGGATTCTTCACTTCATGCGCAAGATTGCGCAGCAATTCACGGTGGGCTTCGATTTCATCAACCAGCCGATGGTTGCGGTCGGCCAGCACGCGCTGCTCGATCTCGCGGGTCTCTATCAGCACGGGCCAGCGCTGGCCCGTCAGCCCCACCGTCGTGACGGCGACTTCCACGGATTCGGCGGCGCGGCGCAACGAGGCCAATTGCCTGACGTCGGCGTACCTGCCGGCCGCGGCGCGGTCGATCGAGGACTGGATATTTTCTGGGGTGTCGAACAGCGTGGCGGCGGAGTGCCCGCCCAGTTGCTTGCGCGAGCGGCCGAACAGATCTTCGGCGGCAGCGTTGGCGTATTCAATGTGACCGCGCTCGTTGACCAGGAAAACGGACGTGGCAAGCAGATCGAGAGCTTCTACATTCATTTTTCAACGTACCCGAATGACAGGGGGAAAGCGGAACGCGCCCGCGACGGCGGCGCCGGAACCCGGCGCCCTGCCCGCCAGGCGTGATGCCTGGCGGACAAACCGTCGAGCCGCGACCTGGTGGTGCGCGTGGTGTGGGCCCTGGTTTCTGCCTACATCATCGCGCTCCCCCCCGCCACAGCCTCTAAACGATCAGAGGCTGTAGTACATGTCGAATTCGACCGGGTGCGTCGTCATGCGCAGACGATTCACATCGGCCATCTTCAGGTCGATGTAGGCGCTGAGCATGTCGTTGCTGAACACGCCACCACGGGTCAGGAATTCGCGATCGGCGTCCAGGGCTTCCAGCGCTTGTTCCAGCGAGGAGCACACGGTCGGGATCTTCGCGTCTTCTTCCGGCGGCAGGTCGTACAGGTTCTTGTCGGCCGGATCGCCCGGGTGGATCTTGTTCTGGACGCCGTCCAGGCCGGCCATCATCAGGGCCGAGAAAGCCAGGTACGGGTTGGCCAGGGGGTCCGGGAAACGCGCTTCGACGCGGCGGCCCTTCGGGTTGCCGACGTACGGGATGCGGATCGAGGCCGAACGGTTGCGGGCCGAGTAAGCCAGCTTGACCGGGGCTTCGTAGTGCGGAACCAGACGCTTGTACGAGTTCGTGCCCGGGTTGGTGATGGCGTTCAGGGCGCGGGCGTGCTTGATGATGCCGCCGATGTAGTACAGCGCGAATTCCGACAGGCCGGCGTAGCCGTTGCCTGCGAACAGGTTCTGGCCATCCTTCCAGATGGATTGGTGCACGTGCATGCCGGAACCGTTGTCGCCAACGATGGGCTTGGGCATGAACGTCGCGGTCTTGCCGTAGGCGTGGGCCACGTTGTGCACGACGTACTTGACGATCTGCGTCCAGTCGGCGCGCTGGACCAGCGTGCTGAACTTGGTGCCGATTTCCAGCTGGCCGGCGCCGGCCACTTCATGGTGGTGCACTTCGACCGGCACGCCCATTTGTTCCATCAGCAGGCACATTTCCGAGCGCATGTCCTGGAACGAGTCAACCGGCGGAACGGGGAAGTAGCCGCCCTTGACCAGGGGACGATGGCCGGTGTTGCCGCCTTCGAATTCCTGGCCGCTGGACCACGAGGCTTCTTCGGACTTGATCTTGACGAACGTGCCCGACATGTCCGTGTTCCAGGTCACGCCGTCGAACACGAAGAATTCGGGTTCCGGACCGAAGTAGGCGGTGTCGCCCAGGCCGGAGGACTTCAGGTAGGCTTCGGCGCGCTTGGCCAGCGAACGCGGGTCGCGGTCATAGCCCTTCAGGTCCGACGGTTCAACGACGTCGCACGACAGGATCAGGGTCGGCTCTTCGCGGAACGGATCCAGGTTGCCGGTCGAGCAATCGGGGATGAGCAGCATGTCGGAGGCTTCAATGCCCTTCCAACCCGGGATCGACGAACCGTCGAAAGCCTGGCCGCTTTCCAGCTTGTCTTCGTCGATCTGGCTGGTGGGCACGGACACGTGGTGCTCACGGCCAACCGTATCGGTGAAGCGGAAATCCACGAATTTGACTTCGTTATCGGCGATCTGTTTCAGGACGTCTTTCGGGCTTGCCATGTCATCTCCATTAGATAAAAGGGTCGAGGGCTTTGCCTCTCGACTGGCATAAAAGAGGGAAGCAATAAGCGTGCCAGGTTTTACCCCCTGGAATCCCTCGGGAAGACCGCACGGTCATGAAAAAATGTAGCACCACTTTGGTGCAAATGGTGGGGCACGATTGCCCCGTTATGGTGCATTCCTGCTAAAGGAACATTTCCTGAAGGTCATTCAGGAAGCGCCACCCCAAGGGCGTCGCCTTCAGACGGGTCGGATCGCCGTCCAGCAGGCCCCGTTTGGAGGCTGCCTCCAATTGGTGCGCAATGGCGGCAAGCGACAAGCCGGTGCGTTCGTTGAACGCCGTGCTGGGCACCCCGTCTTTCAGGCGCAGAGCGTTCAGCATGAATTCGAAAGGCAGTTCTTCAGGGCCGACCTGGCGGCTTTCAGCCAAGTGGCTGCCATCGCGGGCCATCGCAGCCTGCATCCACGAATCGGGGCTGCGCAGCCGCGCCTCGCGCACGATACGGTCATGGAATGACAGTTTGCCGTGCGCCCCGGGGCCGATGCCCAGGTAATCGCCGAATTCCCAGTAATTCACGTTGTGGCGGCAGCGGGCGCCGGGCTTGGCGTAGGCAGACACCTCGTAGCGGGCCAGGCCGGCCGCCGCCAGTTCGGCTTCCACGGCGTCCTGCATGGCGGCGCTGGTGTCATCGTCGGGCAGGTCTTCGGGCGGGAACTTGGCGAAGACCGTATTGGGCTCCATCGTCAGGTGATACAGCGACAGGTGTTCGGTGCCGAACGAGATGGCCTCGCGCAGATCGGCCACACAGGCGTCCAGCGTCTGGCCCGGCAAGGCGAACATCATGTCCAGGTTCACCCGCGAGACGGCGCGTTGCGCCATGCCGATGGCGGCGCGGGCCTGATCGGCATCATGGATGCGCCCCAGCTTCTTCAATTGGGGATTGTCGAAACTCTGGATGCCCAGCGAGAAGCGCGTGACGCCACTGGCCGCGTAGTCGCGAAAGCGGCTGGCCTCGGCGGTGCCGGGGTTCGCCTCCATGGTGATCTCGGCATCCGGCCATACATTCAGACAGGCGCGCAGCATGGCCAGCAATTCGTCCAGCCCTGCCGACGACAGCAGGCTGGGCGTGCCGCCACCGATGAAGACAGACACGACCTGGCGGCCCCAGATGGACGGCAGCGCCTGTTCCAGGTCGCTGCGCAACGCATCCAGATAGGCACGTTCGGGGATTTCGCCCGGCGCGGCGTGGGAATTGAAGTCGCAATACGGGCATTTGCGCACGCACCAGGGCACGTGCACATAGACGGACAACGGCGGCAGGCTTGTCAGCGTGGCGCCCGCCGGCACGAGCCGGCGCGAGGGCGATGCGCCCAGGTCGTTGCGGATAGGGATAGTGATGGACATGCGGTTTCCTGGAGCGGGCGCGGCGCGCGCGCGCTCAAGCCTGGCTCAGCTTGCTCAGCAGTTCGCGCAGCGCGCGGGCGCGGTGGCTGACGCGGTTCTTTTCCTCGGGGTCCAGCGTGGCCGCGGTCAGCCCCATGTCGGGCAGGTAGAAATGGGGATCGTAGCCAAAGCCGTTCGCCCCTTCGGGCTGGTCGATGATTTCGCCATGCCACAGACCTTCGCCGATGATCGGGCACGGGTCGTTTTCCGAGCGTACCAGCGCAAGCACGGCGACATACCAGGCACGGCGGTCAGCGTGGCCGGCCAGGTTCTGCGTCAGCAGCGCGTTATTGGCCAGATCGGATTTCTCTCCGCCCTGCATCTTGGCGTAGCGGGCCGAATAGACCCCGGGCGCGCCATCCAAGGCCGCCACGCACAGGCCGGAATCGTCAGCCAGGGCGGGCAGCCCGGTCAGGCGGCTGGCATGGCGCGCCTTGGTCAGGGCGTTTTCGATGAACGTGACGTGTGGCTCTTCGGCCTCGGGCACGCCCAGCTCGCCTTGGGGCACCAGTTCGATGCCCAGGGGAGCGAACAAGGCGGAAAACTCGCGCAACTTGCCGGCATTATTGGACGCCAGCACGATGCGGCGCAGGGAATCGGGAATCTTGGGGGAAGTCATAAGGCAAATTGTATAGGGCGCGGCCTGCCCGCGCCGGGGCATGACCGCCTATCCACGTGCGCTCCCGCAACACCGCCGACACATTTTGTCGTCAACATCAGCGATCTTGTCACTGATCGTATCTGACCCCCGGCGATGACCCCTACTCACGCTATGCCCCGGACGGCTTCGGTCCGCGCGCCCCACACCTCCCTGGGCGATGCGCCCACGTCAGCCGGCTTGGCCGGCATTCTGCGCGAACGGCTGCTGCGGCCACGCTACCAGCCCGTCGTCGACCTGTCGCACAGCCGCATCTACGGCCATGAAAGCCTGATCCGCGGCCCGGCCGATACCGCCCTGCATTATCCCGACGCCCTCTTCGCCGAAGCGCGGCGCCAGGGGCTGCACCCGCAAGTGGAGCTGGCCAGCTTCCGGGCAGGCGCCCAGGGCTTCCAGGACAACGAAGCGGCCGGCAAGCTGTTCCTGAACCTGTCGGGCTCGGCGCTGATCCACTATTGGACGCTATGGGGGGACGACATGCCGCTGCGCCTCTTGAAAGATTGCACCCTGCCCCCGTCGAGCATCATCGTCGAACTGACCGAACAGGACCCGCTGTCGGACCACATGGGCGAACTGGGCAGCGCCTTCGCGTGCCTGCGGGAGCGCGGCATGCGCATCGCCCTGGACGATTACGGCGTGGGCAATTCCAACCTGCAACTGTGGTCCGAGATGCAGCCCGATCTCGTCAAGATCGACCGTTATTTCTTCAACGGCATCGGCCAGAGCGATCGCAAGCAGAACATGGTGCGGGCCATCCTGAAGGTGGCCCAGCACCTGGGCACGGCCATCGTCGCCGAAGGCATAGAAACGGCGGAAGACCTGGCCGTGGTGCGCGAACTGGACATCCGGTACGCCCAAGGCTGGTTTCTGGGGCGCCCCGAGGAAACGCTGCTGACCGAGCTGAACGCGCCGCTGCGCGATTCGCTGCGGGTACGCAGCCCTGCCCCCTTGTCGCAACGTTCCGCAGGCGGCACCGCCGCCAGCCTGCGGGTAGAAGCGCCCGCGGCGCTGCTGAACAAGCATACCAACGACGACGTGCACCGGCTCTTCATCGAACACAAGAACATGCACGCGGTGGCGGTCATCGACGGCGACAACCGGCCGGTGGGCATCATCAACCGCCGCGATTTCTCGGAACACTATGCGCAGCGCTACACGCGCGAACTGTTCGGCCGCGACGCGTGCTCCACCTTCATGAACGGCGAACCGGTGCTGGTCGACCTGAACGTATCCATCGACCAGCTCAGCCACGTGCTGATTTCAGAAGACCAGCGCTATCTGATGGACGGGCTGATCATTACGCGGGATGGCCGCTACGACGGCCTGGCCACGGGCGAAACGCTGGTGCGCTCGGTGACCGAGATGCGGATCGAAGCGGCGCGCTACGCGAACCCGCTGACGTCCCTGCCCGGCAACATCCCCATCAGCCGGCACATCGCCACCTTGCTGGAGGACGCCGCCGACTTCACGATCTGCTACGGCGACCTCAATAACTTCAAGCCTTTCAACGACGTATATGGCTATTGGCGCGGCGACGACATGATCATGCTGACCGCCGAAGTCGTCAAACAGCATTGCGATCCGCTGCGCGATTTTGTCGGCCATGTGGGTGGGGATGATTTCGTGGTGCTGTTCCGCAGCCCGGACTGGACGCAGCGCGTGCAGCGGATCATCGCCGAGTTCAATGAGCAGGCCATCGACCTCTATGACGACCAAGGACGCCATAACGGGGGCATCGAAGCCGAAGACCGTTATGGCGTGCCGCGCTTCTTTCCGTTCGTGACGCTGGGCGTGGGGGCGCTGACGGTCACGCCTTCCCTATGCGAGCGCATCCGCCCGGAGGACATCGCGTCGGCCGCCGCGCATGTCAAGCACAAGGTCAAGCATGGGAACCTGTCGCTGGTGATCGAGCGCTACACCGGCGGCGCCCTGCCCCAGCTGGCCGATTGATTGCCCGGCTGCCGCCTGCACGGCGGCAGCATTCTGGGCCGCCTGGGCAATCTGGAACACCGCCACCGCGCGGCGCAGGCCTTGCGCCTGGATCTCCAGCGCGGCGGCGGCCGCCGCGGTCTGTTCGACCATCGCCGCATTCTCTTGCGTGGACCGCTCGATGTCGGCCACCGCGTCGTTCACCGACGCGATGCCAGCGGCCTGTTCGGCGGTGGCGCTCGAGATCTCGGCCACGATCTGCGTCACCCGATCGACCGACGCCAGCATGTCGCGCATCGTGTCGCCGGCCAGGTTCACCTGGCGCACGCCCGCCTCGACCCGCGACGCCGAGTCCTCGATCAAGCCCTTGATTTCGCGGGCGGCCTGCGCGCTGCGCTGCGCCAGCGAACGCACTTCGCCCGCGACCACGGCAAAACCCTTGCCCTGTTCGCCCGCACGCGCCGCTTCCACCGCGGCGTTCAACGCCAGGATGTTGGTCTGAAAGGCGATGCTGTCCACCACCCCGACGATTTCGCCGATGCGCCGCGCGCTGTCGGCGATGCCCTGCATGCTCTGCACGACTTCGTCCACCGCCTGGCCGCCGCGTTGCGCCAGACGGGTGGCGCTTTCGGCCTGCCGGCTGGCCTGGTCCGCGTTGCCGGCCGTCATCTGGACGGTGTGCGCCAGCTGGGTCATGTTGGCCGCGGCCTCTTGCAACGAACCGGCCTGGCGCGCCGTGCGATCGGACATGTCCGCCCCGCCGGCCGCGATCTCGCCCGAGCCCGTATGGATTTCCTCGACGCCCTGGCGCACGGAAGCCACGGCGGCAGACAGCCCGGTCTGCATGCGGCGCATGGCTGAATACAGCACGCCGATTTCGTTGTCGCCGCGCATGGCGATGGCGCCCGTCAGGTCGCCGTCGGCGATGCGGTCAAAGTGCGCGCCGGCCTCGTTCAGCGGTCGCAGGATGCTGCGGCGGAACGCCAGCCGGATCAGCACGGCCAGCAGCAGCACCACGCCCAGCACGCCGGCCGCCACCAGGATCACCCGCTCCAGCGTCTGGCTGGCGCCCGCGACTGCGGCCTGGCCCTGCTCGCGCGAATAGGTCTGGTAGGCGTCTGCCTGCTTGACGTAGGCCCCGCCGCTGGCGGGCAGCACCTTGTCCACCAGCCGGTTGACCTCGATGCCGTTCCACCCCTGGATCGCCTTCTGCATGGGCACGAACGTCTGCTCCGCGAACGCCGTATAGGCCTTGAGCACCTGCTCGAACAGCGGGCCGCCCTGGGCGCTCACATCGGGATTGCCGCGCAGGCGCGCCAGGCTGGCGCCCGCCTGTTTGAGCAGCGCGTCTGCCTGGGCCAGGGACTCGTCGCGGGCGGCTTCCAGCCCGCCCTCCATGCCGGTCTTGGCGTCGGTCAGCGCGGCGCGCGCCTGGAACAAGCGGCTGGTCATGTCGGCCAGGTCGCTGGCGCGTTCGATGCTGCCGCGGCCCAAGGCTTCGATATCGGCCCGGTTGTCGCGCAACACCGCGATGCCGGCTGCCGCAGCGACGGCGAACAGCACCACAAACAACGCCAGAATGGCCGATACCGCCGTGGTGACCCTGAGATTTTTCCGCATATCCATCCGTATATAGCCTGGCGCCAAAGGCGCAGTGCATCGGATTATGGGCATCCAGTTTGGCAATTTCTTGACACAACCTGGGCCCGAGCATGACGAACGCCCGTCATGAAACTGCGCTTTTGCGAACAGGAACCCCGTATTAAGGAATTGTGAATTGGCAGCGACACGCCCTTGCGGCACATTCGATGCTGTACCGAACCATTCCCATCATCCATACAGCAGCCCTATGCCACACGCCTCTGACGCTTATCAGGACATCCGCGAAGCCGTGCGCGACCTTTGCGCCCAATTCCCTGGCGAATATTTCCGCAAGATCGACGAAGAACGCGGCTATCCCGAGGACTTTGTCCGCGCGTTGACCGAGGCCGGCTGGCTGGCGGCACTGATCCCGCAGGAATACGGCGGCTCGGGCCTGGGCCTGACCGAAGCGTCGATCATCATGGAAGAGATCAACCGCAGCGGCGGCAACTCGGGCGCCTGCCACGGCCAGATGTACAACATGGGCACGCTGCTGCGCCACGGTTCCGACGCCCAGAAGCGCGAATACCTGCCCCGCATCGCCGCCGGCGAACTGCGCCTGCAATCCATGGGCGTGACCGAGCCCACCACCGGCACCGACACCACCAAGATCAAGACCACCGCCGTGCGCCGCGGCGACCGCTACGTGATCAACGGCCAGAAGGTCTGGATATCGCGCGTGCAGCATTCCGATCTGATGATCCTGCTGGCCCGCACCACGCCGCTGGACCAGGTCGCGCGCAAGTCCGAAGGCATGTCGATCTTCCTGGTGGACCTGCATCACGCCGTCAAGCACGGCATGACGATCCGCCCGATCCCCAACATGGTCAACCACGAGACCAACGAGCTGTTCTTCGACAATCTGGAAATCCCCGTCGAAAACCTGATTGGCGAAGAAGGCAAAGGCTTCAAGTACATCCTGGACGGGCTGAACGCCGAACGCACGCTGATCGCCGCCGAGTGCATCGGTGACGGTTACTGGTTCGTGGACAAGGTCACCGCCTACGCCAAGGAACGCATGGTGTTCGGCCGCCCCATCGGCCAGAACCAGGGCGTGCAATTCCCCATCGCCCGCGCCCACATCAACGTGGAAGCCGCCAGCCTGATGCGTTACGAGGCCTGCCGCCTGTTCGACGCCCACCAACCGTGCGGCGCCCAGGCCAACATGGCCAAGCTGCTGGCCGCCGACGCGTCCTGGGAAGCCGCCAACGCCTGCCTGCAATTCCACGGTGGTTTCGGCTTTGCGACCGAGTATGACGTCGAGCGCAAGTTCCGCGAAACGCGGCTGTATCAGGTGGCGCCCATCTCCACCAACCTGATCCTGTCCTACGTCGCCGAACACATCCTGGGCCTGCCCCGTTCCTTCTGACCCGACTACGCACATGAACGCCGCCAAAGACACTCCCCACCTCAGCGCTGAACTCGCCGCCTTTGCCGCCAACCTGCGCTACGAGGACATCCCCGCGCCGGTATTGCGCCGCGCCGAAGACCTGCTGCTGGACTGCCTGGCCTCAATCCTGGCGGGCGCCTCCGCCCGCGCCGTGCAGGCCATCGACCGCTATGCCGCCGCCATGGGACCCGCCGACGGCCCAAGCGAAGTGCTGATCACGCGCCGCCGCACGTCGCCGCTGTTCGCCGCGATGGTCAACGCCGCGGCCGCCCATGTGGTTGAACAGGACGACGTCCACAACGGCTCGGTGTTCCACCCCGCCGCCGTGGTCTTCCCGCCCGCACTCGCCGTGGCGCAAGCGCTGGGCAGCTCGGGCCGCGACCTGATTACCGCCGCCGTCGCCGGCTATGAAGTCGGCATCCGCGTCGGCGAATTCCTGGGCCGTTCGCACTACAAGATTTTCCACACCACCGGCACGGCGGGCACCCTGGCCGCCGCAGTCACCACCGGCCACCTGCTCAAGCTGTCGCCTGAACAGATGCTGCACGCGCTGGGCTCGGCCGGCACCCAGGCCGCAGGCCTTTGGGAGTTCCTGCGCGACGCCGCCGATTCCAAGCAATTGCACACCGCCAAGGCCGCCGCCGACGGCATCACCGCCGCGTATCTGGCGCGCGAGGGCTTCACCGGCGCCCGCCACATCCTGGAAGGTCCGCAAGGCATGGCGGCCGGCATGTCCACCGATGCCGACCCGTCCAAGCTCTGCGACCGCCTGGGGCAACGCTGGGCGCTGGCTGAAACCTCGTTCAAGTTCCATGCGTCGTGCCGCCACACCCACCCGGCCGCCGATGCGCTGCAACAGGCGCTGCGCGACAACAACCTGACCGAAGCCGATGTGGCGCGCGTGGTGGCCCACGTGCACCAGGGCGCCATCGACGTGCTGGGCCCGGTCGTCAATCCGCAGACCGTGCACCAGTCCAAGTTCTCGATGGGCACCGTGCTTGCGCTGATCGCCCGCAAGGGCCGCGCCGGGCTGGCCGAGTTCGACGCGGGGTTGGACGACCCGGCAGTCGCCGACTTCCGCGGCAAGGTCGAGATGGTGCTGGACGACGAAGTCGACCGCGCCTACCCGCAACGCTGGATCGGCAAGGTCACCGTCACGACCCGCGACGGCCGCACCGTGCACGGCCGCGTGGACGAACCCAAGGGCGACCCCGGCAACACGCTCAGCCGCCCCGAGATCGAAGACAAGACGCTCAGCCTGGGCCGCTACGCGGACGCCGCCACGGACGCGGAACTGCGCGCGCTGATCGACACCATCTGGGGATTGGAAAAAGTCACCAAGGTCGACGCCTTGCTATCACGCAAGGCGGCCTAATCCTAGCCTTGTTCCCTCTCCCAATGCAAAACAGCCGCTTTCGCGGCTGTTTTTTCGTGCCTGAAAGCTGTCCCTATCAGGCCAGCGCAGCGCGCTGCGCGCGCACCAGGCTGGCGATACCGCCTTCGGCCAGCACCAGCATCGTGTCCAGTTCGGCGCGGGTGAAGGTCGCGCCTTCGCCCGTGCCCTGCACTTCCACAAAGGCGCCGCTGCCCGTCATGATGACGTTCACGTCGGCATCGCACGCAGAGTCTTCCTGGTAGTCCAGGTCCAGCACCGAGCGGCCTTGCACCAGCCCGACGGACACGGCCGCAACTGCATCGCGGATCGGGTTGACGGCCAGGTCGCCGCGCTTCATCAGCAAGGCGACGGCATCCGCCGCTGCCACCCAGGCGCCGGTGATGCTGGCGCAGCGCGTGCCGCCGTCGGCCTGCAGCACGTCGCAGTCCAGGTGCAGCGTGCGTTCGCCCAGCGCCTTCATGTCGAACACGGCGCGCAAGCTGCGGCCGATCAGGCGCTGGATTTCCTGGGTGCGGCCGCTTTGCTTGCCGCGCGCCGCTTCGCGATCGCCACGCGTATGCGTCGCCCGCGGCAGCATGCCGTATTCCGCCGTGACCCAGCCTTCGCCCTTGCCTTTCAGGAACGGCGGCACCTTCTCCAGCACGCTGGCGGTGCACAGCACGTGGGTGTTGCCGGCCTTGACCAGCACCGACCCTTCGGCGTAGCGCGTGAAGCCGCGCTCCAGGGCAAACGGCCGCAGTTCGTCGACGGCGCGGCCCGACGGGCGGGCAATGGTGGGCGTAGTGGTCACAGGCAGACTCCAGACAGGAACATTGATTCGCGGCATTGTACGGGCTGGCGCCGCAGGAAATCCCCGCTTGGAGTATCCTGCCGCGATATATCACCAGGAAACGCCCATCATGATTCGCAGCATGACCGCCTTCGGCAACGCCCGAGCAGACCTAGAGCAAGGCACGCTTGCCATCGAACTGCGCAGCGTCAACAGCCGCTTCCTCGACTTGTATTTCCGGCTGCCCGACGAATTGCGGCACGTCGAGACGCCGCTGCGCGAACTGCTGACCGCCAACCTGGCGCGCGGCAAGGTCGAGATCCGCGTTTCATTCACGCGCAACGCCAGCACCGACCTGTCCAAACTCGACCCGACATGGCTTGAAAGCCTGGCCGAGCAGCTTCAGGCCGCCCGTCGCATCGTCCCCGATATCGCCCCGCCCCGGCTGGTGGAGCTGTTCAACTGGCCTGGCCAGCGCGGCAACGATGCGCTCGACCCGCAAATCTGGGGCGCTGCCTGCCTGCAGGCAGGCCAGCAAGCGCTGACGCAGTTGCAGGAAGGCCGCGCCCGCGAGGGCGAACGCCTGGCCGGCATGATGCGCGAATGCGCCGATGGCGTGGCGCGCGTCGTCGACATCGTGCAGGCTCATCTGCCCCAATTACTGTCCGACCACCGCGACAAGCTGGCGGCCAAGCTGCGCGAAAGCGTGGAATCGGCCTTCCCGGGCGGCTTCACGCATATCTCTGGCACCGAGCTGTCCGAACGCCTGTCGCAGGAAGCCAATCTGTTCGCGCTGCGCATCGACGTGGCGGAAGAGCTGTCGCGCCTGCGTTCGCACCTGGAAGAGCTGCGCCACCTTTTGACCGACGGCGGCGGCAAGTCCGCGTCGGGCAAGAAGAATGCGGGCAGCGCCGGCAAGCGCCTGGACTTCCTGTTTCAGGAAATGAACCGCGAAGCCAATACGCTGGGGTCCAAGGCGGGCAGCATGGAAGTCACGCGCGCCGCAATGGACCTGAAACTGCTGATCGAGCAGATGCGCGAGCAGGCGCAGAACATCGAGTAACCGCCCCGCGCGCACCCACGCCCGCCTCCCGCAAGCGGAGGGTCAACGGGCGTCGCCCGCCGCGGGTTCGCCGCGCAGGGCCGAATCCAGGTACTGGCTGCGAGCGCGAGCGTCCGGGAAACGCATGTCCCGGTAGCTAATGAATCGCGACCCTCGCGCCAGCCGGTAGCCCAGCCAGATCAACAGGAACAGCGGAATGCCGACATAGGTGGCCACGACGCCGCCCCAATCGATCCGATCCTGCAGGAAGGCCTGGTAGTTCTGGCCCAGGGTGATGACCAGGCACAGCACGAACGCGAAGATCGGGCCGAACGGGAAGAACGGCGACACATACGGCAGGTCGGCCAGGTTATGGCCCTGCTTCACATAGCCGCGGCGGAAGCGGTAGTGGCTGATGGCGATGCCCAGCCAGGCGATGAAGCCCGTCATACCCGACGTGTTCAGCAGCCAGATGTACACCGCGTTCGGGCTGAAAATGAAGGTGAAGAAGCACAACGCCGCCACGACTGTCGTGGCCAGCAGCGCCCACAAGGGCACGCCGTTGCGCGAAATGCGGCCGAAGATGCGCGGCGCCTTGCCCTCGCGCGCCAGGCTGTAGAGCATGCGGGTCGCCGCATACATGCCCGAATTGCCCGCCGACAGCACTGACGTCAACACCACGGCGTTCATGATCGACGCCGCCCCCAGCAGGCCGGCGCGCTCGAAGATCAGCGCGAACGGGCTGACGCTGATGTCCTCGACTTCGTTGCGCAGCAGGTGCGGGTCGGTATAGGGGATGAGCAGGCCGATCACCAGGATGGCCGCCACGTAGAACAGCAGGATGCGCCAGAACACCTGGCGCACCGCGCGCGGCAGGTTGCGTGCCGGGTCTTTGGATTCACCCGCGGCGATGCCGATCAATTCCGTGCCCTGGAACGAAAAGCCCACCACCATGGCCACGCCGATCAGCGCCGCGAAGCCGCCTGCGAACGGCGCATCTCCGACGGTCCAGTTGGCCACGCCGCCCGTCTCGCCGCCGCGGATGATGCCCAGCAGCATCATCACGCCCATGGCCACGAAGCCCAGCACCGCCACCACCTTGATCAGCGCGAACCAGAATTCGGCTTCGCCGAATCCGCGCGCCGACATGGCGTTCAGGCCGAAGGTGATCGCCAGGAACAAGGCGCTCCAGTAGAAGCCAGGCACGTCCGGGAACCAATACGCCATGACGAGCTGCGCCGCCACCAGGTCCACTGCGACGGTGACCGCCCAGTTGTACCAATAGTTCCAGCCCAGCGCGAAGCCGAAGCCGTCTTCGACGTAGCGGGCGCCGTAGGTGGAAAACGAGCCCGACACCGGCATGGCCGCGGCCAATTCCCCCAGGCTGGTCATCAGGAAATAGACCATCACCCCGATCAGCACATACCCCAGCAACGCGCCGCCGGGTCCGGCCTTTGCGATGGTCGCCCCCGAGGCGACGAACAGGCCGGTCCCGATGGACCCGCCTACCGCGATCATGGTCAGGTGGCGCGCGGACAGGGTGCGGCGCAATTCGGACGGCTGATCCGCCTTCGCTGCGCGCGTGCCGCCTGCGCGGCCTTCATCGTGTTCCGATGGTGCCAAAATGCTTTTCCTTCACGTCGTGAAGGCACCCGTGCGATGCGCTGCGGATGCCTTGGGATTACCGGGCAACGCGCGAGAATAGCGCAAACCGCCCCGCCGCGAAAAATGGCGGGGCGTTGGGGACGGATCCTGCTATTGGAAAGCGGTTTCCATGAAGGTACGCAGTTTGCGCGAATGCAGCCGCTCTGGCGGCATGTCGCGCAGCCGCTCCAGCGCCCGGATGCCGATCTCCAGATGCTGGTTGACCTGCCGGCGATAGAACACGCTGGCCATGCCGGGCAGCTTCAGTTCGCCATGCAAAGGCTTGTCGGATACGCACAGCAGCGTGCCGTAGGGCACACGGAAGCGGAATCCATTAGCCGCGATGGTGGCCGATTCCATATCCAGCGCGATCGCCCGCGACTGCGCGAACCGCTCGACCAGTTCCACATGGTCTCGCAATTCCCAGTTGCGGTTGTCGATGGTGGCGACCGTGCCGGTGCGCATGATGCGCTTCAAGTCCCAACCGGACAGCCCCGCCACTTCTTCCACCGCCTGCTCCAGCGCCACCTGCACTTCGGCCAGCGCCGGGACCGGCACCCAGGTGGGCAGATCGGCGTCCAGGACGTGGTCTTCGCGCACGTAGCCGTGGGCCAGCACGTAGTCGCCCAAGCGTTGGGAATCGCGCAGGCCCGCGCAGTGGCCCAGCATCAGCCAGGCATGCGGGCGCAGCACGGCGATGTGGTCGGTGATGGTCTTGGCGTTGGACGGGCCCACGCCGATGTTCACCAGGGTGATGCCGGAATGGTCGCCGCGCACCAGGTGGTAGGCGGGCATCTGCGGCAAGCGCGCGGCCTGCCCCTCATCGCCCGGGCCGCTTTCGCCGCGACGCGTGATGCGGTTGCCGGGCTCGACCAGCATGTCGTAGTCCTCGTTGCCGCTGGCCATCAGCGCGCGGGCGCGGGCGCAGAACTCGTCCACATAGAACTGGTAGTTGGTGAACAGCACGAAATTCTGGAAGTGCGCCGGTGCGGTCGAGGTGTAGTGCTGCAGGCGGTGCAGCGAATAATCCACGCGCTGGGCGGTAAACGGCGCCAGCGGCTTGGGTTCGCCCTCCTTGCCGCGCCACGAGCCGTTGACGATGGCGTCGTCGGTCACGGCCAGGTCCGGCACGTCGAACAGGTCGCGCAACGGGCGCTTGAGCGCCTCCAGATGCTCGCCTTCGACATAGGCGCCTTCCGGAAACGCGAAATGCAGCGGGATGGGGGAATCGGATTCGCCGACTTCGACCGCCACGCGGTGGTTCTGCAGCAGTTGGCCGACTTGCTCGATCAGGTAGTCGCGGAACAGTTCGGGCTGCGTGACGGTGGTCTGGTAAATGCCGGGTTCGGCCACATGGCCATAGGACAGGCGCGTGTCGATCGGGTCGTAGGTTTCAACCACGATGCGGATCGCCGGGTAGTACGCCCGGGCGCGCTCGCGGCCGTTGCCGGTACCGTTCAAGACCTCGCGGAACGCGGCGCGCAGAAATGCCGTGTTGCGCGCATAGATCTCGGCCAACCGGTCCACCGCGGACTGGGCATCCTGGAATGGTTCAAAAGGCATGGCATCGGGCCGGTTCATCGACGACAAAGGGTGGACTGCATTCATCATTGAGCTTTACTCCGCTTTCTTGTCTGCCGATTATGCCCGACCGCGTGGCAGATGAAGCGTCATATTCCAGCCTGCGGGGCCAGCGGTGACGTCGCCAATGATATAGAAACAATATATCATTCCGATTCTTCGAATTTCCTGCCCCCTTCGTCCATGCCGCCCCTGCCAGGCCACCGTCACGCCGCCCCGCCGCCCTACGCGCGCTGGGCCGTGCTTGCCTGGCTGTCCGTTTGCCTGCTGCTGGCGCCGATGGGCAATCTGCGCCATGCGCTGTCGCATCTGGGCGAGGCGCCCGCCGCCAGCCAGGACGATGCCCACCCGCATGAAAAGCTGGGCCATTGCGACCTGTGCCAACTATGGGATGTGCTGGACGCGACGCTGCCGTCGTCGTTCGCGTGGGTCGGCGGGCACGCCGCCCCTGCGGCGCCGGTTGCCCACCTGCCCGCCGGCACCACCGCCGTCGGCGGAACCTGGTTCCAATCCCGCGCCCCGCCCGTCCAGGCCTGAAATCCGACTTTTCAGCCGCCTTGTTGCGGTGCTCGATTTCATCCGCCGGCCGTCTCGCCGGCACCCTGGATTGCCACCATGAATTTTCCGACCGTCCCCGCCGGGGAACGCGCGCCCCTGCGCGCCTTCGCCTTGCGTCCGCTGGCCCTTGCCTGCCTGTCTGTCTTGCCCCTGGCCTTGCCCGCCGCAGTCCGCGCGCAGGCCGCCCCCGACACCGCCACGCTGTCGCCCGTCGTCATCACCGCCAACCCACTGGGCAGCGACGCGCTGGCCTCGCCTTCTACGGTGCTTCAAGGGCAGGAGCTGGATCTGCGGCGCGGCTCCAACCTGGGTGAAACACTGAACGGGCTGCCCGGCGTGTCCACCACCAGCTATGGCCCCATGGTGGGCCGACCCATCATCCGCGGGCTGGATGGAGACCGCATCCGTTTGCTGAACAACGGCGTCGGCACGCTGGACGCGTCCTCGCTGTCGTTTGACCACGCCGTGCCGCAAGACCCGTTATCGACGAACCGCGTCGAGATCCTGCGCGGGCCCGCCGCCCTGCTGTATGGCGGCAACGCCATCGGCGGCGTCGTCAACACGCTGGACAACCGCATCCCCACCGAACCCATCGATGGCATCCATGGCGACGTGGGCGGCAGTTATGGCGGCGCCAACAATGACCGCAACGGCGCCGTCCAACTGGAAGGCGGCGACGGCACCTTCGCCATCCATGCGGACGTCTTCGGCCGCAAGACCGGCACGCTGCACATCCCCGGCTACGCCCGCACCGCCACGCAGCGCGCCGCCGACGGCCCCGACGCCGACCAGCCCCGCGATCGCCTGCCCAACAGCGACGGCGAGGCCAGCGGCGGCGCGCTGGGCATGTCCTGGACCGGCGAACACGGCTACGCCGGCCTGTCCTACAGCGGTTACGACTCCAATTACGGTTCGGTCGCCGAAGCCGACGTGCGCCTCAAGATGCACCAGGAACGCTTCGGCCTGGCCGGTGAACTGCGCGACCTGACCGGTCCGTTTCAGAGCATCAAGCTGAACTTCGCCTATACCGATTACCAGCACAAGGAAATCGAAGATGGCGAAACCGGCACGGTTTTCAAGAACCGCGGTTATGAGGCGCGTCTTGAAGCCCGGCACGCCGACATCGGCCCGCTGCATGGCGTGGTCGGGCTGCAACTCGGCCAGACGCGCTTTTCGGCATTGGGAGACGAAGCGCTGGTGCCGACCACCGACACCGATTCCGCAGCCCTTTTCGCGCTTGAGGAATGGAACCTGACCGAGCGCCTGACGCTGTCGGCCGGCGCCCGCATGGATCACACGCGGCTAAGCCCGGCAGCGGGCGGCAACGACCGGTTCGACGATTCGGCCCGCCGCAGCTTCACGGCAGGCAGTTTTTCGCTGGGCGGCATCTACAAGCTGACCCCGGTCTGGTCGCTGGCGGCCAACGGCGCCTACACCGAACGCGCACCCACGTTCTATGAGCTGTACGCCAACGGCCCGCACGCCGCCACCGGCCAATATCTGGTCGGGGACCAGAACCTGGGCAAGGAGCGCGCCTGGTCCGGCGATTTGTCGTTGCGATACAAGGACGGCACGGATCACGGCAGCGTGGGCGTGTTCTACAGCAGCTTCGCCAACTATCTGGCAGAGACGAACACCGGCCGCTATCGGAACGACGATGGCGACGTGGTGGCAGCCGGCGACGACGGCGCCCTGCCCGAGGCGCGCTACCAGGGCGTCTCCGCACGCCTGTACGGGCTGGAAGCGGAAAACGTCACCCGCATCCTGCAGCGCGACGGTCACGCGCTGGATTTGGGCCTGTCGGGCGACTACACGGTGTCGCGTAACCGGGATACCGGGCGCTCGTTGCCCCGCATCCCTCCGTTGCGCCTGCGCGTGGCGTTGGATTACGGCTATGGCCCGTATAGCGCGGGCGTGAGCGTGTCCAAGGCGTTCGCCCAGCACGACCACCCCGCCAACGACACGTCCACGCCCGGCTATTACAGCCTGGACGCCAACGCCGGTTACCGGTTCAAGGCCACTGGGGTGCAATGGCAGGCCTACGTGCGCGGCATCAACCTGACCAACCAGGACATCCGTTATGCGACCTCGGTGCTGCGCGACGTGTCCCCCGAAGGTGGCCGCGCCATGATGGTCGGCCTGCGCGGCAGCTTCTGACAGGCCTATTTGCTGTAGCCGTTACGTTTCGCCCGGGGCGCGGCGTAACGGCAGCGCCCAAATAATGCTGCATTGCACTACAAATGTAATGAAACTTTATTCCATTATAATTTGCGAGCATCCGGGGCGTGCGCCCGCCGGATGCACCCCTTTCCGCCGGCTTGCCCCCTCTGGGCAAAGCCATGCCGCCCACTCCGATTTTTGAAGTGACGTAATGACTCCGCCCACGCGAAAAGTCCGAATTGCCAATTTCAGCATTCCCGTTTTCCTGTCAGCCCCCCTTCTGGCCCTGACCCTTTCCTGGATTCCCGGCGCCGCCCAGGCGTCCATCCCCGCCGAGCAAGCCCGCCCGACGCTCAGCGGCCTGCGCCTGGCGCAAGAGCCCACCGTTCCCACCCTGCGTGAACGCGTCGTGCAAGCCGGCCTGGACGCCATCGGCACCCCCTACAGCTGGGGCGGCGACGACGCTGAAGGCTTCGATTGCAGCGGCCTCGTCCTGTACGTGTTCCGCGAAATCGCCGGACTCGAACTCCCCCGCACGGCACGCGCGCAGCGCACCGAAGGGGAATCCGTGTCCAACAAGAAAGAACTGCGTCCCGGTGACCTGGTGTTCTTCGCCACGCGCGGGCGCGGCGTGACGTCGCACGTCGGCATCTATATCGGCCAGAACAAGTTCGTCCACGCGCCGCGGCGCGGCACGAAGGTGCGTGTCGACGAAATGAAGAACCCTTACTGGACCAAGCGCTACGTCGGCGCGCGGCGTTACCTGGATTCGACGCAGGGCCAGATGCTGGCCCAGGCATCGCGCTAAGCGCGACTGCTGCAAGTCCAGGCGGAAAAAAGGCGCCTGCCGGGCGCCTTTCCTGGGAACATCGACGAGCCTGCCTCGGGCATTACCCGCCGCGGGCCGTTTGCGCGTTCAGCCGCGGCCCACGAAAGGCATGTTCGTCGCCATGATCGTCATGAACTGCACGTTGGCCTCCAGCGGCAGGCGCGCCATGGCGGCAACCGCCTGCGCCACATGCGCCACGTCCATCCGGGGCTCGACCTTCGTGCTGCCGTCCGCCTGCAGGATCCCGGCCGCCATGCGTTCGGTCATGTCGGTAGCGGCATTGCCGATGTCGATCTGGCCGCAGGCAATGCTGTAGGGCCGGCAATCCAGCGAAATCGATTTGGTCAGCCCGGTCACCGCGTGCTTGGTCGCCGTATAGGCGATGGAGAACGGGCGCGGCGCGTGCGATGAGATCGAACCGTTATTGATGATGCGGCCGCCTTGGGGCGTTTGCGCCTTCATGATGCGGATGGCGGCCTGCGCGCACAGGAACATGCCGGTCAGGTTGGTGTCGACGACGTCGCGCCAAACCGCTACCGGCAACTCTTCAATGGGCATCGCCGGCGCACCGCGGCCGGCATTGTTGAACAGCACGTCCAGCCGGCCATATTCGCGCTGCGCCGTGTCGAACAGATCGCGCACGGCGTTCTCGTCCGTCACGTCGGTAGGCACTACCAGCGCTCTCACGCCGTCTTCGCCCGCGGCCGTGCGGGTGGCTTCCAGCGGCTCGCGGCGGCGGCCGGCCAACACCACGCGATAGCCCTGGGCCAGGAATTCCAGCGCCACGGCGCGTCCAATTCCTGTGCCGGCGCCGGTCACCAGGGCAACGCGGGGCGGTTCGATCTCGTTCGTATGCATCGGATTCTCCTTGTTCTCAACCGCCGTGATCCTACCGCAATCATTGTCGCGATGCTGCAAGCAAAGTTAGCAGCCGCGACACACTTTCGCCCCCTGCCACGCAAGCAAAAGAAACGCGGATGCGCGCACTCAAGCCGACGATTTCGCGTTGATCTGTCACAAGTCTTTATATAATTTGTGGAAATTAGCTTATTACCCAAAGTCCAATAACATTCCTCGGAGCAGGCAACCATGACCCCACGGTCCCTTCCGCGTGCGTTAGCGCTTGGCGCGCTGATCGCCGCAGCCACCAGCGCCCAAGCCGCGCCTGACGGCAAACAGATCAGCACCCAGGGGGCCAATGGCGCACCCGCCTGTATCACCTGTCATGGCGCCCGGGGCGAGGGCAACCCCGCCGCGGGCTTTCCGCAACTGGCCGGCATCGGCGCCAAGTACCTGGCAGAGCAATTGGAAGCCATGGCCAACGGCTCGCGCGTCAGCCCCGTCATGGCGGCAACGGCCAAGGCCCTGGACCCGGCGCAGCAACAAGCGGTGGCAAGCTACTACGCCAGCCTGCCCTCCCCGCTGAACATCGACCGCCTGGCCGCCACCGCCATGCACCCCGTCAAGCCTGCCGATACCGGCGCCTGGCTGGCCACGCGCGGCGCCTGGGACAAGAACGTACCCGCCTGTAATCAATGCCACGGTCCTGGCGGCATCGGCGTGGGCGACAACTTCCCGGGTCTGGCGGGCCAACCCGCGGCCTACATCGCCGGCCAATTGCGTGCGTGGCGGCAAGGCCAGCGCCCGCCCGGCCCGCTGGCCCTGATGCCTGCCGTCGCCACCCGCCTGACCGACGCCGAAATCGACGCCGTGTCGGCCTACTACGCCGGCCTGCCCAAAGCCGCCGACCTGCTTGCCGCGCAAGGCGGCGCTGCCGAGGGGACCAAGCAATGATCCGCTTCCCGCTTTTCCGCCTGGGGTCCGTTGCCGCCTGCCTGGCGCTCTCGGCCACGGCGCATGCCGCCGATCCCCGCCCCGCCTTCACGCCGCCTTCGGCAGCATCGCTCCCAGACACCGAGTTCGGCAAGATCGTGCGCCAGGGCGAACAGATCTTCCTGCATACGCCGCAGATGGCTGGCAAGTTCGTCGGCAACGACCTGAACTGCGCCAGTTGCCACCTGGATGCCGGACGCCGCCCCGATTCCGCGCCCATGTGGGCCGCCTACGTGCTGTATCCCGCGTATCGGGCGAAGAACGAACACGTCAATACGCTGGCCGAACGCCTGCAAGGCTGTTTCCGCTTCAGCATGAACGGCAAGGCGCCCGCCGCCGACGATCCCACGCTGACGGCGCTGCAAAGCTACATGTTCTGGCTGGCCAGCAAAGCGCCCACCGGCGTGGTGCTCGAAGGCCAGGGTTATCGCAAGCTGCCGGCGCCGGCCCAAAAGGCCGATTACGTGCGCGGCAGCGAGGTGTACGGCCAATATTGCGCCGTCTGCCACGGCGCGGACGGCCAGGGCCAGAAGAACGGCAAGCACTGGGTGTTTCCGGCACTGTGGGGCGCCGACTCGTTCAACTGGGGCGCGGGCATGCATCAGATCGGCAACGCCGCCGGCTTCATCAAGGCCAACATGCCGCTGGGCCAGGCCGGCATGCTGAGCGACCAGGAAGCCTGGGACGTGGCCTATTTCATGAACGCGCATGAACGCCCGCAGGATCCGCGCTACGCAGGGTCCGTCGCAGCCACGCGGGCGAAGTATCACGATTCGGACGATTCGCTCTACGGCATCGAAATCAACGGGCATTTGCTGGGCAGCGATTCCCCGGCGCCGGGCGGCAAGCTGATCCAGGCCGCCGCCAAACCCGCAGGCTGACAGGCAGACGGTCGCCGCGCATCCGCCTGGCGCGCATAAATCGCTTGGCCCGACAGCGGGTTTTCCCCCTGCCGGGCCGCGCGATTTGCTAGACTTCCGGTCTTAGCATCACACGCCGGTCATATTCATGCACGCCAACCCCGGAAACGTCTTCATGGTCGTCGCGCCCAGCGGCGCCGGCAAGTCCAGCTTGGTCAAGGCCTTGCTCCAGCAAGACCCTTCCATCGAACTTTCCATTTCCTGCACCACGCGCGCGCCCCGTCCGGGCGAAGAAGACGGTCGTGAATACCGCTTCGTGACGCCTGACGACTTCAAGCGCATGCGCGACGATCAGAACCTGCTGGAATGGGCGGAAGTTCACGGCAATTTCTACGGCACGCCGCGCGACCGCATCGACGCCGCCACCCGCGAAGGCCGTGACGTCCTGCTCGAGATCGATTGGCAAGGCGCCCGCCAGGTCAAGCAACGTTTCCCCAGTGCAATCGGTATTTTCGTGCTGCCGCCGTCCATCGATGAACTCGAAAGCCGGCTCAAGGCGCGGGGCCAGGATGCGCCCCAGGTAATCGCGCGCCGACTCATGGCCGCGGGCGGCGAAATCGCCCACGCGCCTGAATGCGAATATGTTATTATTAATCAAGAATTTAGCGTAGCCTTGTCGGAACTGATACAAATCGTCAGTGCCGCGCGGCTACGCTTTTCGTCTCAGGCCGCCCGCCACGCCGAGTTGTTCTCGCAACTTGGCATCCCGGCCGAGCACTGAGCCGAACGCATTCTCCCTATCATCCATCAGCACCAGGTGTCCTAATGGCTCGCATTACCGTCGAAGACTGTCTGAATCAAATCCCCAACCGTTTCAAGCTCACGCTGGCTGCGACGTATCGCGCTCGCGAGTTGGCCCAGGGCCATGCCCCGCGCCTGGACAGCAAAGACAAGCCCACGGTCACTGCACTGCGCGAAATCGCGGGCGGCCTAACCGGCGTGGAAATGCTGCGTAAAGTTCCCACCTGATAGTCTCCGGGGGGCGGCAAGCATGGCTTTTCCCGGGCTGAAGTACGCTTCATCTGGTCTGCTTGCCGCACTACGTGCCGGCTCCCGTCTTGGGCGCCGCACGGGCAAGAAAGACAAAAAACTCGCTACGCCACCGTCCGTCGCCGCGCAAGAAGCGGCGGACGCAACCGCCTCGCCGGTTGCTTCGCTGGCACCGCTGACCGAAATCATCGGCAGCTATCTCGACAAGAAAGATGTAGAGCGCGTGCGCGAAGCCTATCGCTTCGCGGACCAGGCGCATCTGGGCCAGTTCCGCGCCAGCGGTTCGCCCTATATCTCGCATCCCATCGCCGTCACTGAAATCTGCGCAGGCTGGAAGCTCGACGTCAACGCGTTGTCGGCCGCCCTGCTGCACGACGTGATGGAAGATCAAGGCATCGCCAAGCACGAACTGGCCGAGAAATTCGGCCCGGAAGTCGCTGAACTGGTCGATGGCCTGTCCAAGCTGGACCGCCTGGACTTCGCCACCAAGGCCGAACAACAGGCCGAGAGCTTCCGCAAGATGCTGCTGGCGATGGCGCGCGACGTGCGCGTCATCCTCATCAAGCTGGCCGACCGCCTGCACAATATGCGCACGCTGGACGCGGTCAATCCGGAGAAACGCCGGCGCATCGCCCGCGAAACCCTGGACATCTACGCGCCCATCGCCCATCGCCTGGGCTTGAACCTGCTGTTTCGCGAACTGCAGGACTTGTGCTTCGCGGCCATGTACCCGAACCGCTACCAGGTGCTGTACAAGGCCGTGCTGGCGGCGCGCGGCAACCGTCGCGAAGTCATCACGAAGATCGCCGATTCGGTCCGGGCCTCGCTGCCCGCCGCCGGTATCGAAGCCGAAGTCACCGGCCGCGAGAAAACGCTCTATGGCATCTATCGCAAGATGGTCGACCAGAAGAAGTCGTTTTCCGACGTCCTGGACATCTACGGCTTTCGCGTCATCGTCCATACCCTGCCCGAGTGCTATCTGGCCCTGGGCACTCTGCACCAGCTGTATCGCCCGGTGCCCGGCAAGTTCAAGGACTACATCGCCATTCCCAAGGTGAACGGCTACCAGTCCTTGCACACGACGCTGGTGGGCCCTTACGGCACGCCGGTGGAATTCCAGTTCCGCACGCGCGACATGCATCATGTGGCCGAGGAAGGCGTGGCGTCGCACTGGCTCTACAAGGGCGCCGACCTGACCCTGAACGACCTGCAAAAGCGCACCCACCAATGGCTGCAGTCGCTGCTGGACATCCAGAGCCAGACGGGCGATTCCGGCGAATTCCTGGAACACGTCAAAGTCGACCTCTTCCCGGACGCCGTGTACGTGTTCACGCCGCGCGGCAAGATCATTTCCCTGCCCCGTGGCGCCACGCCGGTGGACTTCGCCTACGCGATCCACACCGACATCGGCAACCAGGCGGTGGCCGCCAAGGTCAACGGCGAGTTCGTGCCGTTGCGCACCGAGTTGAACAGCGGCGACACGGTGGAAATCGTGACCTCGCCGGCATCGCGCCCCAATGCGCAATGGCTCAACTACGTGCGCACGGGCCGTGCCCGCTCTGAAATCCGCCACTACCTTCGCACCGTCAAGTACGAAGAATCGGTGGCCTTCGGCGAACGCCTGCTTAGCCAGGCGATGCAAGAACTGCATATGCCGATGCCCGCCACCGACGATCCGGCCTGGCAGAAACTGGCGCGCAGCACCGGCGCCAGTTCGCGCGAGGAAATCCTGGCCGATATTGGATTGGGCAAGCGCCTGGCAGCCGTGGTTGCACGCCGCTTTGCGCCGGAGCACCAACTGGTCGCCACGACCGCTGCCGCGGTGGACGAACTGACGTCGGCGCGCAGCGCCCCCATCCTGATCCAGGGCAACGAAGGCCAGGCCGTGCAGTTGGCGCCTTGCTGCGGTCCGCTACCCGGCGACCCGATCGTGGCGGGCATGCGCATGGGACATGGGCTGGTGGTGCACACCGCCGACTGCCCCGTCGCCATGCGCCAGCGCCTGCGCGAACCGGAACGCTGGATCAACGTGGGCTGGGACGCGCACACGGCCAAGCACCTGGCGACCCGCCTGGACATCGTCACGCGCAACGAACGCGGCGTGCTGGGCCGCCTGGCGGCCGAGGTCACGGCCGCCGACGCGAACATCATGCATGTCACGATGCACGACGACGCGGTGTCCACGGTGTCTTTGCATCTGACGATCCAGGTCGACAGCCGCAAGCATCTGGCCCAGGTCATCCGCGCCATCCGCCACGTGCCCCAGGTGCAGAAGATCGTCCGGGTGAAGGGCTAAGTCCATTCGTCTTGGCGTAAAAAAGCCGGCGCTTGCGCCGGCTTTTTTTTCGTTCAACACCTCTTCATGCCACGTGCTGCAGGAAATCCTTCAGGCGTTGGCTGGGCGGGTTGCTCAGCAATTCCGCAGGCGGACCGTCATGGGCGATCTTGCCGGCGTCGATGAAGATCAGTCGGCTGCCGACCTTGCGCGCGAATTCCATTTCGTGCGTGACGACCACCATCGTCATGCCCTCTTCCGCCAGGTCGCGCATGACCTTCAGCACTTCATGGCGCAGTTCCGGATCCAGCGCGGAGGTGGGCTCGTCGAACAGCATCAGCTTGGGCTTGATGGCCAGCGCCCGGGCAATGGCCACGCGCTGCTGCTGGCCACCGGATAGCTCTGCCGGATAGTGGTGCATGCGTTCGCCCAGCCCCACCTTGTCCAGCAGCCCCTCGGCCAGCTTGCGCGCTTCGCCCCGGTCTTGCCCGCGCGTATGCACTGGGCCGAACATGACGTTCTCCAGCGCGGTCATCTGCGGGAACAGGTTGAACTGCTGGAACACCATGCCGGCCTCGCGGCGGATCTCGCGCACCTGGGCGGAATCGCCCTTCACGCTTAGCCCGTCGACGAGCAGGTCGCCGCCATTGATCGTTTCCAGCACGTTAATGCAGCGCAGGAACGTGGACTTGCCCGAGCCCGACGGCCCGACCACCACCACAACCTCGCCCGCATCGATGTTCAGCGAGATGCCGTTGAGCACCATGGATTCGCCGAAGTTCTTGGTGACATTATGAAATTCAACCATGCTCATAGTATGCGCATCCTCTTTTCCACCAGGTGCAGGCCCAGTGCCATCAGGCCGGTCAGGATCAGGTAGACGATCGCGACGGCCGACCAGATTTCAACGGCGCGGAAGTTGCTGGCCATGATTTCCTGGCCCTGGCGCGTCAGTTCCGCCACGCCGATCACGATGAACAGCGAGGAATCCTTCAGGCTGATGATGCACTGGTTGCCCAGCGGCGGGATCATGCGGCGAAACGCCACCGGCCCGATGATGTGGAACAGGATCTTGTGGAACGGCAGGCCCATTGCCTGGCCCGCTTCCTTCAGGCCCTTGTGCACCGACAGCAGCGCACCGCGCACGATCTCGGAAATGTAGGCGCCCGAGTTGATGATGAGCGTGACGATGGCGGCCCACTCCGCATCCACGCGGATGTTGGCGAGCAGCGGCAACGCGAAGTAGATGAACATCACCTGCACCACGATCGGCGTGCCGCGGATGACCGCGACATAGACCTGCGCGATGGCCGACAGGACCGGATGCCCATAAGCCCGCGTCACGCCCGACAACGCGCCCAGCAGGAAACCGCCGAACAAGCCCCAGAACGTGATCTTGATGGTCATCAGCGTACCCTCAAGCAGATTGGGTAACGCGTCTTGAATTACACCCCAGTCAAACTCCACGATATTCCCCCTATGGCGCCATCTTGCGCCGCATCATGGCGGGACCTGCCCGCCGGCGGAAACGGCGCGGGGCCGTCCGCCGGCGTCCGGCGCTCCGGTCAGGAACGTCCGGAGCCCGTTACCGGCGGGCGGCCCCGAATGCAAAGCGACTTCGCATCAATTACGGCTTCTTGCCGAACCACTTTTCGTAGATGGCGTCGTACTGGCCGTTGGCCTTCAGGGTGGCCAGCGCCTTGTTCACCTGCGGGACCAGTTCGCTGCCCTTGGGGAAGGCGATGCCGTAGAAGTCGCCGCTCTTGACCGAGCCGACCACCTTCACACGGCCCTTGCCGGCCGTATTGGCGTAGTACTGGACGTTGGGTGTGTCGTGCACGGCGGCGTCCACCCGGCCCGTGGCCAGTTCAAGGTAGGCGTTGTCGATGTTCGGGAACAGCTTGAGCTTGGCGTCCGGCACCTGGGCCTTCAGGAAGTCCACCGTGGCGGTGCCGGTCTTGACGGCGACGGTCTTGCCGGCCAGGGACTTGGCGTCCTTGATGTCGGTGTTCTTCTCGCCCACCAGGATGGCCAGGCCGCTTTCATAGTAGGGATCAGAGAAGTCGATGACCTTCTTGCGGTCGTCGCGGATCGTGATGCCCGCCAGCGCGGCGTCGATGTTCTTCGTCTGCAGGCCCGGGATGATGCCGTTGAAGTCCATCGGCTGCAGCTTGTACTTCAGGTTGAGTTCCTTGGCGACCGCTGCCCAAAGATCCACGTCGAAGCCCACGTAGGTATTACCCTGCTTGAATTCGAACGGCACGAAAGCGGTATCGGTGGCCACCACCAATTCCTTGCCTTGGGCCTGCGCGCCGGAGACGGCGCCGAACATGGCCACGGACAGGCCGACCAAGGCGGCGGCGACTTTACGTTTGATCATGAAACTCTCCTCTTGGGGACCGTCGGCACCCCGGGGTTGTTGTAGGGGCATGATTCCTGGGCTACGCCGGGGTCTCCGGTGCAACTTATTGGGGATCTTAACGCATCCGTCCCCACCGGAGAGAGCTTAGAAAAATTACAATCCCCATGACACCCGGAGAATCCCCATGCCCTACAAATATGTACGCATTGCCGGAAATCGGCGCCAGGTCGGTCAGGCGCTGGGCAAGCTGGCCCGTCCCCTCATGTCGGCGTATTTGAACCAAAGCGGCACCTGGGAAGCCCTGCGCCCGTGGCGCGGCCATGCCTATGTCGCCGAGCTTGGGCAGCAGGCCCGGGCGGCGCTGCCGCAGGTCTGGGAAGAGCTTGAGGGCTTGGCCGACGGGCTGCGCATGCCGGTCGAAGACGTGCTGCTGTGGAACTGCCGCGGCGACCTGCTGCACAGCACGGGGGACGGCTGCACCTCGGTCGCGCTAAGGGCGGCGGACGGTTCACGCTGGATCGGCCACAACGAAGACGGCGACCCCTATCTATACGGGCGCTGTCACCTGGTGGACGTGGCCCTGGACGACGCGCCGGGCTATCTCAGCTTCTATTACCCCGGCTCGCTGCCAGGCCATACCTTCGGGGCCAACCGGGCCGGCCTGGTGCAAACGATCAACAACCTGCGCACCCGCCAGCGCCATGCCGGCGTGCCGCGCATGCTGCTGGCGCGTGCCGTGCTGGATTGCACGACACTGGACGAAGCCACCGACCTGTTGCGCGACACGCCGCGTTCCGGCGGCTTTCACCATACGCTGGGTAGCGCATCGGACCCGCGCCTGATCAGCGCCGAGGTCACGCCCGGCGCGGTCTCTTTTTTGGAGATCGGCACGCGCTACGGCCATGCCAACCACATGGTGCACCGGGAAACCCGCGGCCAGCCGCAAGTGATCACCGAATCGTCGCGTGAACGGCAGAACCGGATCGACGGGATCGTCGACGGCTGGTCGCCCGAAACCGGCAGCACGGACTTGCTGGCCGCGCTGCACGACACGTTGGGCGCCCTGCCCATCCTGCGCACGGACGCCAAAGACCCCGACGGCGAAAATACGCTGGCGACCGCTGTCTTTGAAATCCGGGACGAGGAAGTGGCCTTGCGGGTGTACGACCGCAAGACCAAGGCCGATATCGCGTTGGACGTGATGTCCGACCCCGATTGATCGGAGCCGGACATCGGCGGCGGCCTTACAGCGCGCCGTAACCGCCCCCGCCCGGGGTTTCCACGACGAACACATCGCCTGGATGCAGCTGGGCGCTGTCTTGCGGGCCAAGCTCCTGGATGGAACCGTCGACGCGTTCGACCGAATTGCGCCCCATAGACCCCGGTTGCCCGCCCGCCAGGCCGAACGGCGCAAACCGGCGGTTGTTGGACAGGATGGCCGCCGTCATGTCTTCCAGGAAGCGGATGCGGCGCACGCCGCCTTCGCCGCCCTGATAGCGGCCCGCGCCGCCCGAGCCCTTGCGGATCTCGTAGGACTCCAGCCGCACGGGGAACCGGAACTCCAGCACTTCGGGATCCGTCAGGCGCGAATTGGTCATGTGCGCCTGCACGACGGACGTGCCCGCGAAGCCCTCGTCATGCGGACCCGCGGCGTCGATGCGCACCGGCCCCGCGCCCGTACCGCCCGAGATGGTCTCGTAGTACTGGTGTCGGGCGTTGCCGAACGTGAAGTTGTTCATCGTGCCCTGGCTGGCCGCCAGCACGCCCAGCGCGCCGTACAACGCGTTGACGATGCACATGGACGTTTCGACGTTGCCCGCCACGACTGACGCCGGAGGATTCGGGCGCAGCATGGAGCCTTCCGGCACGATGATGGACAGCGGCACGAGGCAGCCGTCGTTCAGCGGGATGTCGTCGTTGACCATGGTCCGGAACACATACAGCACCGCCGCCACGGCGATCGCCCCTGGCGCGTTGAAGTTGTTATCCAACTGTGCCGAGGTGCCGGTGAAATCCACCACGGCGCTGCGCGCCTCGGTATCCACCTTGACCGCCACGCGGATGACCGCGCCGTTGTCCAGCGGGTACTCGTAGCTGCCATCCTTCAGGACCGAAATCACGCGGCGGACCGCCTCTTCGGCGTTGTCCTGCACGTGGCCCATGTAGGCGCGCACGACGTCCAGCCCGAAGTGGTCGCACATGCGCAGCAGCTCTTGCACGCCCTTTTCGTTGGCGGCGATCTGAGCGTGCATGTCAGCGATGTTCTGGTCCGGATTGCGCGCCGGCCAGCGGCCCGAGCCCAGGATGTCGCGGGCGGCCTGTTCGCGGAATTCGCCGTTCTTCACCAACTGGAAGTTGGTGAACAGCACGCCTTCGTCTTCCACCGTCTTGGAGTCCGGCGGCATCGAACCGGGGGTCGTGCCGCCGATATCGGCATGGTGCCCGCGCGAACCCACATAGAACAGGATCTGGCGCCCGTCGTGGTCGAACACGGGCGTGATGACGGTGACGTCCGGCAAGTGCGTGCCGCCGTGGTAGGGATCGTTCACGACGTAGGCGTCGCCGGGCATCATGCGCCCGGCGTTCGCGTTCATGACCGTGCGCACGGACTCGCCCATCGATCCCAGGTGCACCGGCATATGGGGCGCATTGGCGATCAGGCGGGCCTGCGCGTCGAAAATGGCGCAGGAAAAATCCAGGCGTTCCTTGATGTTGACCGAATAAGCGGTGTTCTGCAGCCGGTAACCCATCTGCTCGGCGATCGACATGAACAGGTTGTTGAACACCTCCAGCATGACCGGGTCGGCCTGCGTGCCGACCACGCGGCGTTCCTTGCGGACTTCGACGCGCCGGATCACGAAATGATCCTGCAGCGTCAACTCGGCCTGCCAGCCCGGTTCGACCACGGTGGTCTGGTTGGGCTCGGAAATGATGGCGGGGCCCGCCACCACGTCACCGCCCGCCATGTCTTCGCGCACGAACAAGGGCGTGTCGCGCCAGGCTCCGGCGCTGTACATGCTGACCACCCGACGCGGCGTCAGCGCGCCTTCGCGGGTGCGCGACACCGAGGCTTCGCCGACGCGCTCGCCGCCGCCCGTGGCTTCCACCGAGATGGTTTCAACCACCAGTTCGCGGTTGGGCATCAGGAAGGAATAGCGTTGGCGATACGCCGCTTCGAAGTCGCTGCGCGCCTGCTCCAGGTCCGAGAACGCGACTTCCAGCGCGGTGTCGGTACCGCGGTACTTCAGGTGCAGCCGGCGTTGGACGCTGATGTCGCCGTCAGGCACGTGCTGACGGCGCAGTTCACCCACCGCTTGCCCGGCCAATTCATCCAGTTCGTCTTTCAGCTGGCCCATCAGGCCCGCGTCCAGCACCTTTTCCACGGTCTTCTGGCGCATGTCCGTCTGGTCGGCCAGCCCCATGCCGTAGGCCGACAGCACGCCACCCAGCGGGTGCGCGAAAACCGTCGTCATGCCCAGGGCATCCGCCACCAGGCAGGCATGCTGGCCGCCCGCGCCGCCGAACACGGTCAGCGCGTATTCCGTGACGTCGTGGCCGCGCTGCACCGAAATGCGCTTGATGGCTTCGGCCATATTGCCCACGGCGATCTCGAGAAAGCCTTCGGCCAATTGCTCCGGCGACATCTCGCGGCCGGTCGCGGCGCGCACCTCGTCGGACATGGCGGTAAAGCGCGCGACCACGGCATCGCGGTCCAGCGCTTCGTTGGCCTCGGGGCCGAACACCTTGGGGAAGAAATCCGGCTGGATCTTGCCCAGCAGCACGTTGCAGTCGGTCACGGCCAGCGGGCCGCCCCGGCGATAGCAGGCGGGTCCGGGATTGGCCCCGGCGGAATCGGGCCCCACGCGCAAACGCGCGCCGTCAAAATGCAGGATCGACCCGCCGCCAGCAGCCACCGTATGGATGCTCATCATGGGCGCGCGCATGCGCACGCCCGCCACCTGCGTTTCGAACTCGCGCTCGAACTCACCCGCGTAATGGGACACGTCGGTCGAGGTGCCGCCCATGTCGAAACCGATCACCTTCGGGAAGCCGGCGATTTCGCTGGTGCGCACCATGCCCACGATGCCGCCGGCCGGGCCGGACAGGATCGCGTCCTTGCCACGGAAGCGGTGCGCGTCGGTCAGGCCGCCGCTGGATTGCATGAACATGAGGCGGATGCCCGGCAGTTCGCCGGCCACCTGGTCCACATAGCGCTTGAGGATGGGAGACAGGTAAGCGTCCACCACCGTGGTGTCGCCACGCGAGACGAATTTGATCAGCGGGCTGACCTCGTGCGAAGCCGAAACCTGCGTGAAGCCGATGTCGCGGGCAATGCGGGCGGCGCGCTGTTCGTGCGCGGTGGCGTGCCAGGCGTGCATGAAGACGATCGCGACCGCGCGAATGCCGCTGTCATACGCCGCCTGCATGCTCAGGCGCAGGCCGGCCTCGTCCAGGTCGCGGATGACCTCGCCATCGGCCGCCACGCGTTCGTCGGCCTCGACGACGGATTCGTACAGCATTTCCGGCAACATGACGTTGCGGTCGAACAGCCTCGGTCGGTTCTGATAGGCGATGCGCAGTCCATCGCGAAAGCCTCGGGTGGTGACGAGCAAGGTGCGCTCGCCCTTGCGTTCCAGCAAGGCGTTAGTCGCGACGGTAGTCCCCATCTTCACGCATTCGACTTGCTCGACCGGCACCGGCTGGCCGGGCGCTACGCCCAGCAGCTTGCGGATGCCCGCCACTGCCGCGTCGCGGTATTGCTCGGGGTTCTCCGACAGCATCTTCGCCGTGGTGGTGGTGCCATCGGGGCGGCGCGCCACGATGTCGGTAAAGGTGCCCCCACGATCAATCCAGAATTGCCACTTCTTCATACATGTCCTTGAAAACGAACGGCCGCGGCGCGTTTCGCCGCGGTCGGATTACAGGAGACGGGGACGTGCCCGAACGGGTATCAGAGAGAGGTTGCCGCGCGGGCCGCCTGGTCGTACAGGCCCGATAACGCGCGCAAGGTGTGGGCCAATTGGCGGCTGAATTCCAGCCCGCCACCGCCCGGCCCGTCCAGGCCGGCAGTCAGGCATTGTTCGCGGATTTCGCCGTAGCGCTTGAGGATGGCCGCGCCCTGGGGCGTGACGCTATAGAAGACTTCCTTGCTGCTGCGTTCGCCCTGCACCACGCCCAAGCGATCCAGCTTCTTCAGCGCGTAGCTGACGATGTGCGTGTCTTCGACGTTGAGGGTGAAGCAGATGTCGGCCAGCTTCTTGGGACGCTGCCGGTGGTAGACGTGATGAAAGACCATGACATCGGTCGGCGTCAACTCGGGCAGGCCGGCCGCGGCCATGCAACGCACCGTCCAGCGGTCGAAGGCATGGCTGGCGATCATCAGGCCGAATTCGACTTCGGACAGGTCAGGCGCGCTGCCGCCGGCCAAATGGGCCGACGACGCGATCAGAGAAGAGCTCATGGAAGGCGCAAGCCAAGTTAACTTGAGCGAAATACTAATAATTTATGGATAGTTCATCCATAAAAAATGATCATCTGACCGCAGGAAACCCCCGTTTCGAGGGAAATCCCCTAGCGCTTGCCCGGCGAATTCAACGAATCAGGGCGCGGACCAGCCCATGGGCAGATTGGCGCGGATCAACCAGCCGGCGATCGAAATACGGGGCGCAATGTCGGGCATGGGGTCGCCTGGGCCGAACCAACGGGCGTCCGCGATCTCGTCTTCCTGCACGCGGATGTCACCCGACACGTAGTCGGCCGTGAAGGCGACCATCAGCGAATGCGGAAACGGCCAGGGCTGGCTGCCGAAGTACTGCAGGTTGCCGACCTTCAGGCCGACTTCTTCGAAGACTTCGCGGTGCACGGTCTGTTCGATGCTTTCGCCCGGCTCGACGAAACCCGCCAGCGCCGTGTAGCGCGACGTAGCGGTGGTGGTGTGGCGGGCCAGCAGAATGCTGTCGCCCTTGCGGATCAGCACCATCATGGCGGGCGAAATGCGCGGATAGGCCGAAAAGCCACAGGACGGGCAACGCAGGCAGAACTCGTGCGCGACGCGTTCGGCCGGCGTCCCGCAAACGCCGCAAAACCGGTGCGTGCGCGCCCATTCGGCGATCTGGTAGGCGCGGCCCGCCAGCGCCATGCGCTCATCGTCCAGCACACCAAACAACGAACGCAGCTTCTTGAAGGCGTAGCCTTCGGGCGCTTCCAGGCCGGGATCGACATGGACGGTGCGGTACGGCGAATCGGGCGCGATCCACACCGGCTGCAGCGCCGTGGGCGGCACGCCGATCCGTTCGCATAACGCCGTGTCCGGCAACACGCTGGACGTCTCTTCGACCAGCAACTCATCACGGCGAAAAACGAAATTCACACAAGCCTCGGCACACGTTTTCAATAGCGCCATCTTAGAAGAAAAACGTGGCGAGAATGCGTCGCCCGATGCGCTTTCGCAACGATTGAAACTTCAACAATCAACAACAGTCGCGCCTAGGATTAACCCGTAAAACGCGATTTTTTCCGCACTGTGTGACCAAGCAGCAACATAGAATGGCACGGCTTTTCAGCAGTGCGTCAACTTCGCCCCGCTCTCTTTTTTCGCAATGCCTATCGGGCACAACCCGTCTTCACCATTCGCAAAGAAGGACCACCCCATGCATAAGACAATCTCGCTTCTTGCCGGCAGCATCATCCTGGCGTTCAGCGCGGGCGCCCAGGCGCAAACCAAGTGGGATTTGCCGAGCGCCTACCCCGCCAGCAACTTTCACGTCGAGAACCTCACGACGTTCGTCAAGGACGTGGATACGTTGTCGGAAGGCAAGCTGAAGATTCAACTGCATAACAACGCGTCGTTGTACAAGGCGCCGGAAATCAAGCGCGCGGTGCAAGGCAACCAGGCGCAAATTGGCGAAATCCTGCTGACCAACTTCGCCAACGAAGATCCGATCTACGAACTGGACGGCCTGCCCTTCCTGGCCACCGGCTACGACGCGTCGTACAAGCTCTACCAGGCGCAAAAGCCCTTCCTGGAAAAGAAGCTCGCCTCGCATGGTATGACCCTGCTGTACGCCGTGGCATGGCCGCCCCAAGGCATCTTCGCCAACCGCGACATCAAGCAGATCAACGACATGAAGGGCCTGAAGTGGCGCGCTTACAGCCCGGTGACGGCCAAGATCGCCGAACTGGTCGGCGCGCAACCGGTCACGGTGCAGCAGGCTGAACTTGCCCAGGCGCTGGCCACCGGCGTGATCGATTCCTACATGTCGTCGGCTTCCACCGGCTACGACACCAAGACGTACGAATACATCAAGAAGTTCTACGACACCCAGGCCTGGCTGCCCAAGAACGCCATCATCGTGAACAAGAAGGCGTTTGAAGCACTGGATCCGGCCACGCAGGAAGCCTTGAAGAAGGCCGGGGCCCAGGCCGAGGAGCGCGGCTGGAAGCTGTCGCAGGAAAAGAACAAGTGGTACCAGGAAGAGCTGGCCAAGAACGGCATGGAAACCATCAAGCCCACGGTGGAGTTGAAGGAAGGCCTGTCGGTGATCGGCAAGCGCATGCTGGATGACTGGCTGAAGAAGGCGGGTGCCGATGGCCAAGCCATGATCGACGCCTACAAGAAGCAGTGATATCGCCATGCGCCGCTTTCTAGATGGTCTTTACGGCGCGGCCGGCCTGTTGGCCGGCTTGTGCACGATCGGCGTGCTGGTGTCGGTGCTGGCGGCGATCATCGCCCGCCAGCTCAGCTTCAACATCCCCGGCACCGACGCCTACGCCGGCTACTTCATGGCCGCCGCCGGCTTCCTGGCCCTGGCCAGCACGTTCAAGCACGGCGAACACATCCGCGTCACGCTGCTCCTGAACGCCCTGAGCCCCGCCGGCAGCCGCCGGCTGGACATCTTCGCGTTGGGCGTGGGCTGCCTGCTGGCCGCCAACTTCGCGTTCTTCAGCATCAAGCTGACCTACGACTCCTGGCAATTCAACGACATCTCCACGTCCAACGACGCCACGCCCCTATGGATTCCGCAGATCAGCATGGCCGTCGGCACGGTGCTGTTCCTGATCGCGCTTCTGGACGAACTGGTCCGACGCTCACGCGGCCTGGCCGCCGCCACTTCGCAGCAAACCCATGAATGAACTTCTCGTCATTACCTTACTGGTCGTCTCGATCTTCGTCCTGCTGGGTTGCGGGGTCTGGGTCGGCCTGACACTGGCGGGCACGGCCTGGATCGGCATGGAGATCTTCTCCAGCCGGCCGGCCGGCGACGCCATGGCCGTCACCATCTGGGGCGCCTCGTCCAGCTGGACCCTGACCGCCCTGCCCCTGTTCTTGTGGATGGGGGAAATCCTGTTCCGCACCCGGCTGTCCGAAGACCTGTTCAAGGGCCTGGCGCCCTGGCTGAACCGCTTGCCCGGCCGCCTGCTGCACACGAACGTGATCGGCTGCGCGATTTTCGCCGCCGTGTCGGGCTCGTCGGCTGCCACCTGCGCCACCGTCGGCAAAATGACCATCCCCGAACTGACCCGCCGCGGCTATCCCGAGGAAAAGATCCTGGGTACGCTGTCCGGCGCGGGCACGCTGGGGCTGCTGATCCCGCCGTCGATCATCATGATCGTGTACGGGGTGGCGGCCGACGTCTCCATCGCCAAGCTGTTCATCGCGGGCATCGTGCCGGGCATCCTGCTGGCGCTGCTGTTCAGCGGCTACATCGCCTGGTGGGCGATCCGCAATCCCGGCCAGGTGCCGGCGGCGGATCCGGGCATGTCGTTCATGCGCAAGCTGTCGCAGTCGCGCCACCTGATTCCGGTGATGCTGCTGATCGGTGCCGTGCTGGGCTCGATCTACACCGGTATCGCCACGGCCACGGAAGCGGCCGCGGTGGGCGTCGTCGGCGCGCTGATCCTGTCCGCGCTACAAGGGTCGCTGAATCGGTCCACCTTCAAGCAATCGCTGCTGGGCGCCACGCGCCTGTACTGCATGATTGCGCTGATTCTGGCGGGCGCGCAGTTCCTGACGCTGGCCATGGGCTATATCGGCCTGCCGCGGGCGCTGGCGGAATGGATCGGGGGCCTGGGCTTGTCGCAGTTCTGGCTGATCATGGCGCTGATGGTGTTCTTCATCATCCTGGGCTGCTTCCTGGACGGCATTTCGATCGTGGTGCTGACCATGGGCGTGCTGCTGCCGACCGTGCAGGCGGCCGGCATCGACCTGATCTGGTTCGGCATCTTCATCGTATTCGTGGTGGAAATGGCACAGATCACGCCGCCGGTGGGCTTCAACCTGTTCGTGCTTTCTGGCATGAGCGGACGCGAACTGCCCTACATCGCCCGAGCGTCGCTGCCGATGTTCTTCCTGATGATCCTGGCGGTGCTGCTGCTCTATGCCGTGCCCGGCATCGCCACGTGGCTGCCGCTGCACATGACGCTTTAGCCTGCCCCGACTCCCTGAAACCCCGTTCTCTGAACGGGGTTTTTTTTGGGACAATCCGGCGATTGTTCCAATAACCGCTTATTTTCGAAATCTGTAAACCAGGGAAAACGCCGAAAAAAATTTGGCCCTACACACCCGGTAACTTTTTTAGAATCCCCAGGCGCTTACACGTTGCACCAAAGTGGCGCAGTCGTACCTTTTGGGCCAATGCTCCGGACCCGCGCTTACCCACAGCGACGGTGCGGCGGCCCAGCGTCAGACGATCCGCCTGGCGCAACAGACCTGGCCACAAGCCCGGTGCAATCAAAAAACAGCTACACAGGAGGAGTCATCAGTGAAACGCATCACCCTATCCCTCGCCCTCGCAGGCCTTGGCCTGGCCGCCGGCACGGCTTCGGCTGAAACCAGCGTCACCCTGTACGGCATCGCCGACGTCAGCATCCGTTACCTGAACACCAGCGCCGGCAGCGTCGGCCAGGACGGCAGCCGCGTCTCGATGGAAAACGGCGCCATCTCCAACAGCCGCTGGGGCCTGCGCGGCTCGGAAGACCTGGGCAACGGTAACCGTGCCTTCTTCCGCCTGGAGAACGGCTTCAACATGCAGAACGGCAACTCGTCGGCCACCGGCAAGACGTTCAGCCGCCTGGCCTATGTGGGCCTTGATGGCGGCAACATCGGCCAGTTGACCCTGGGTCTGCAAAACACGCCGATGCACGATCTGCTGGCGGACTACTTCGACCCGCTGACCATCGGCAACTACGACCAGAACGCCTGGATGCCCGCCGCCATGGGCCGCGTGCGCACCAACAACATGACCAAGTACGCCAACACCATTGGCGACCTGTCCCTGGCGTTGTCGTGGGCCAACGGCGAAAGCTGGGAAGACCACAAGGCCGGCCAGCAATACGGCGCCAGCCTGCGCTACATGATCGGCAAGCTGGGCCTGGGCGCTGCTTATCAGCAGACCTATGACGGCGTCGACTCCGATCTGCGCCAGCGTGTCTGGAACTTGAACGCGTCCTACCAATTCGACAGCGCCAAGATCTTCGCCGGCTACTACAACGGCCGCGACGAAACGGGCTGGGTCAACGCTGTCATGGGCGGCACCACCACCGCTTCGGGCCTGGACCGCAAGGATAACGGCTACTTCGCCGGCGTGACCTGGCAGGCCACCCCGCGCTGGGCCATCACCGGCGCCGGCTATTACGACCAGAGCAAGAACGTGGTCACGGACGGCGACAAGGGCAAGCGCTACGCGCTGGTCGCGGTGGCCGAATACTCGCTGTCCAAGCGCTCGCAAGTCTACGGCACCGTCGACTGGAACAAGGTCAGCGATGCCGCCAGCGGCGAAATCGCCGGCAAGAGCAACCAGGTCGGCGCAGCCGTGGGCTTCCGCCACATCTTCTAAGACCTGTCCGCCTCAAGGCCTACCCCCGGCCGCATTGAAAAGCCCATCGCTTGCGATGGGCTTTTCTTTGGTTGCGACGTGCGCGGGAGCGCTGCCTGATGGGTTACGCGCGCCGCATGTCAGTGTTCTTCGTCCAGGCTGCTCGCGCTACACCCCTCCTACATGCCCAGGTAGGCCTTGCGGACCTCGTCGGAGGCCGCCAGTTCTGCGGCATTTCCCGACAACGCCACGCGCCCGCTTTGCATCACATAGGCGCGTGCGGCGACTTCCAGCGCCTGCGCCATGTTCTGCTCGACCAGCAGCACGGACAAGCCGTCATCGCGGTTCAAGGCGACAAGCGCGTCGAACACCTGTTCGACCAGCAAGGGCGACAAGCCCAGGCTGGGCTCATCGATCAACAGCAGGCGCGGGCCGCTCATCAGCGCGCGTCCGATGGCCAGCATCTGGCGTTCCCCGCCGGACATGGTGCCCGCCAGTTGCTCGCGGCGCTCCTTCAAGCGGGGAAACAGGGTGTAGACCCGCTCCAGGCGATCGCGGTAGACGCGCTCGTCGCGCACCGTATAGGCGCCCAGGCGCAGATTCTGCTCCACCGGCTGGCGCGCGAACACGCGCGCGCCTTCCGGGATCATCGCGATACCCTGCGTCACCAGCTTGTCGGGCGGCGTACCCGTGATCTCGCGCCCTTCGAAAATGACGCGCCCTTCCTTCGGTTTGACCGATCCGATGGTGGCCAACAAGGTGCTGGACTTGCCCGCGCCGTTGGCCCCCAGCAAGGCCGCGATCTCGCCTTTGCGCACTTCCAGGGACACGCCCCGCACCGCCTGTACGCCGCCATAGGCCACGCTCAGGTTCTCGACTTGCAGCATCACGTCAGGCACGGTGCTTTCTCCCCAGATAGGCTTCGATCACGGCCGGGTCGCGGACGATGTCCTGCGGCGCGCCCTCGGCGATCATCTGGCCGAAATTCAACACCAGCACCCGCTGCGCCAGGCGCATGACCACTTCCAGCACGTGCTCGACGATGATCAGCGTGACCCCGGCGGCGTGGATGCCGCGCAGGATTTCCGCCAAGGCGATGGCTTCAGCCGGGTTCAGGCCGCCCGCCACTTCGTCCAGCAGCAGCATGCGCGGTTCCGTCGCCAACGCACGCGCCAGCTCCACCCGCTTCTGCCCGGCCACGTTCAGATCCGCCGCCTTCACGTCGGCGCGGTCGGCCAGCCCCACCAGTTCCAGCACCCGCGCCGATTCGCGGCGCGCGTCCGGCAGGCGCGGATGGCGCAACAGCGCGCCGACCATGGCGTTCTCCAGCACGGTCATCTGCCCGAAGCTGCGCGGGATCTGATAGGTGCGCACCAGGCCCAGCGCGGCCACCTGCTCCGGCCGCAGGCCGATCATGGACCGGCCGTTGAAGCTGACCGTGCCGGAGGTGGGTTCGTGGTGGCCGACCAGGCCGTTGAACAGCGTGCTCTTGCCGGCGCCGTTGGGACCGATGATGGCGACGATCTCGCCCGCCTCCACCGACAGCGAGATGTCCTTGTTCGCGACCAGGCCGCCAAAGCGCTTGGTCAGATTGTTAACGTCCAGCAGAGCCACGGCGCCTCCTCAATGTCACCAGACCACCCGGCAAGAACATCGTGACGAGCAGGATGGCCAGACCGAAGATCAGCAGGTCCAGGCCCAGGCCTGAACTGCCCCACAGCACCCGCGTGCCTTCCGACAGCGGCAGCAGCACCGCCGCGCCCAGCCAGGGGCCGATCAAGGTGCCCACCCCGCCCAGGATCGTCACCAGCACGACCTGCACCGACATGGTCAGGCTGAACATGGATTCCGGATCGATGAAGCCCACATACATCGCGAAGAAGCCGCCCCACACGCCTGTCATCCCGGCCGACAGCACGAAGGCCAGCATCTTGTAGCGGTCGGCGGGCACGCCCAGGCTGCGCGAAGCCGCCTCGTCGCCGTTGATGGCCCGCCAATAGAAGCCCGCCTTGGAATGCACCAGGAAATACGTGGCGCAGAACGTCAGGAAGGCCAGGCCCACGGCGATCCAGTAATACGGCACCTTGCTGCGGAACAGCAGCATCCAGGCGGCGTCGCCGATCGGCGCCTCCAGCCCGACCGCGCCCCCCGCCCATTCCCAATTGATCAGCAGCAGCAGGCCGATCTGCAGCAGCGCGATCGTGGCCATCGCGAAGTAATGGCCCGACAGCCGCAATGTGGGTCCGCCCACCAGCCAGGCCAGCGCCGCGCTGATCACGCCGCCCAGCGGGATGCCAAGCAAGGGCGTCAGCTTCAGATGGTGCAGCAGCAGCAAGGTTGTGTAGCCGCCTACGCCCACGAAGACGCTGTGCCCAAACGAAATGCGGCCCAGGAAGCCGCCGACCAGGTTCCAGCAGGCACCCAGCGCCCCGAACATGATCGCCAGCAACAGCACCTGCAAGGTGAAGGAGTCCGTCACCACCAGCGGCACCGCCGCCATCACGGCGGTAGCCGCCAGCGCTACGGCGATCGGCCATTTCGGCACGCCCGAGGACGTGGAATCGATTTTCTGTGTCGTCATGTCACCACCGCCCGAACAGGCCGCGCGGCCGATACCAGAGAACCAGGATGAACAGGATGAAGACGCTGACGGTCTTCAAGGCCGGCGCGACGAAGTAGCCCGTCATGGCCTCGATGATGCCGATCAGGATCCCCGCGATGAAGGCGCCCGGCAGGGAGCCGAAGCCGCCCATGCACACCGCCACGAACGCCAGCAGTCCGAAGACCGTGCCAACAGACGGAAAGACATAGAAGAACGTAGTCAGCAAGGCGCCGGCCAGGCCCACTGCCGCGCTGCCCAGCATCCAGACCTGTGCGTTGACCCGGTCCGGCGAAATGCCGACCAGGGCCGCCACCTGGCGGTCTTCCGCCACCGCCTGCAGGGCATGTCCCCACCGCGTGCGGTACACCAGCACAAATAGCGCCACCACGACGACCAGCGCGATCAGGCCCGTCACCACCTGCGGGCGGCCCAGTGAAATGCCCGCCACCGTCACGCTGCCGGACACCAGCGTGTCGGGCAGGCTGCGATAGTCGGGGGAAAAGGCGATGAAAGCGAGCTGGCGCAACACCAGTCCCAGGCCGAAGGTGGCCAGGATGACCGCCATGGGCGGCCCCTTCTGCAAGCGCCGGATGATCAGCGCATAGGTCAGGAAACCGACGAAAGCGAGCACGATCGCCACCAGCGGCGCGGACATCGTGGGGTCGATGTGACCCAGGGTATAGAGCCAATAGGCGGCATACATGCCCAACATCAGGAATTCGCCGTGCGCGAAATTGATGACGTCGGTAATACCCCAGATCAGCGCCAGCCCCACCGCCACCGCGGCATAGATCAGGCCGTTGAACAGGCCTGCCGAGAGAGCTTCAAACATGGAGGGCTCCTGTGGCGGACCCCCGCGGCCCGCCACGCAAGACAGCGGTTTACTTCCAGGAGAACGGCAGCGTGGGCAGCGTCTTGTCGGTGCGGTATTTTTCCGGCCATACCGTCTGGTAGGACGAGCCCTTGAGCTCCAGGATCAAGCCCGAACCCTTGGTGTTCTGGCCCTTGGCGTCGAACTGCACGCCGGCCCAGGGCATCGCCACCTGCGCTTCACCCAGGTCCGTGGCGGCCAGGGCCTTGCGGATGGCCTCGGGGTCCGTCGAACCGGCGCGGTTGATGGCGTCGGCCAGCACCAGCACGCCCTGCATCGAACGCGCGTTGTTGCCGTTCAGGTCCTTGCCCGTCTTGGCCTTGTACATGTCGTTGATCTTCTTCAACCCCGCCTTGGCCGCGGCGACGTCGTTGCCCCACACGTCGCGTGTCAGTACGCCCTGCACCTGGGGGCCCACTTCCTGCACGAAGCGCGAATCGATGAAGCCGGCGTCGTTGGCCAGCAGCACCGGCGGCGCATACTTGCTTTCGCGCATCGTGCGCACGAACAGCATGGCGTCGGACGTGTAGCTGGCGAAGATCGCCACGTCGGCGCGGGCAGCAGCCAGCTTCTGGACTTCGGCCGTCACTGACGCCGAACCCGCGCTGTACGCGATGTTGGCCACCAATTCCCGCTTGTACTGCTTGGCGAACTTCTCCACGGCCTTGTACGTGTTCACGCCGAAGTCGGTGTTTTCATACACCACGGCGATCTTGGCGGTCGGCACCGCCTTGATGCCGTCCAGGAACTGCATCATGTTTTCAACGAACGTATCGTCGTTGGGCGAGGTGCGGAAGAACCACTTGTAGCCGCGTTCGGTCAGGTCCGGGCTGCTGGACTCGCCGTTGACGTAGGGAATGCCGCGTTGCTCGGCGATGCGGCTGGCCGTCTTGGTGACGGCGGACTGGTAGGCGCCAGTCAAGGCCACGACCTTCTCCTGATCGATCAGGCGCTGCGCGTCGGCCAGGCCGACTTCGGGCTTGCCTTGGGAGTCCCCGAACACCACTTCAATCTTGGCGCCGCCCAGCGCGGGCAGGCCGCTGCCGGCGGCAAGCGGAATCCCTTCCAGCTCGGGGTGCGGGTTATTGACGATATCGACGGCCAGTTCGACCGCAGCCTTGATTTCGGCACCGGTCGACGCCAAGGCCCCCGATAAGGGGTAGATCGCCCCGATACGCACCGTTTTCTGCTGCGCCTGGGCAGGCACGGCGCTCAGCAACGCCAGACTTGCGGCGACACCCGCAATGAGCTTCATCTTCATTACTAGACTCCTGGAATAAACCAACTTGGAAAGCAATGCGCCGGGTGCCAGCCCCGGCCTGGAACGAACGGACTCGCGGCAGCCCGCCGTCCTGCGGCAAGCCGCAAGACACCGGGTGCTGAACTGTTGTCGCCTTTTCCCCTTGTCCTTTAATGGATCGTTTTGGTGGCACAACTGCTACGGCTGACAATCACCGTCTGGGTGGTTCTAACTGCTTCGTGCTGACAAATGGCTGATTAGTAGGGTCAGATCCCGCGTCGCGCGGCCTGCGCAACCGTCAAAGAATCGCCATCCGGCTGTTGATCAGGTCCGTGACCAGCATGTGGCCCGGCGCGTGGGTGATGCAGAATTCCGGGCGCACGGCAGCCACGACCGACTGCGGCGTCACCCCGCAGGCCCAGAATACGGGCAACTCGCCCTCGCGTATCTCGACTGCATCACCGTAATCCGGCTGGTTGATGTCGGCAATCCCGATTAATGCGGGGTCGCCGATATGGACGGGTGCGCCGTGCACGGAAGGAAAGCGCGACGTGACCTGGATGGCGCGGATCGCGTCGGCCGCCTTCAAGGGTCGCATCGACACCACCAGGGGGCCGCCGAAAACGCCAGCGGCATGCGTCGGCACACTGGTGCGGTACATGGGCACATTGCAGCCCTGTTCGATATGGCGCACCGGCAGGCCGTTATCCAGCATGGCTTCTTCGAAGGAAAATGAACAGCCGATCAGGAACGAGACGAGGTCGTCGCGCCAGATATCGCGGACATCCGTGGGCTCGGCGACCAGTTCCCCGTCTTTCCAGACCCGGTAGCGCGGAATGTCGCTGCGGATGTCGATGTCGTGGCCCAATTCCGGCAATGCGGGGTCGCCTGGTTCGGACATGGCCAGCAACGGGCATGGTTTGGGGTTGCGTTGGCAAAAATGCAGGAAGTCGGCTGCCAGCGCGCGCGGCAGGATGGCCAGATTGGCCTGCACGTGCCCAGGCGCGAGATTCGCCGTCGGCCCTGTCAGCTTGCCGCTGCGGGCGTCCAGGCGCGCCTGCCGCGCCAACGCAACACTGTCCCGACCTGCCATGCCCTGTGCCATGCCTATCCCCTGGATGTGTGATTGATAGGGGGCATTGCACCGGAAGTACAAGCGGTCGTCTAATCACATGTTGCGATAGACCCCGATCAACATTCCTTATCAGGGTTTTGCCGGATGGCGCAGCGCGTCTTCACGCGCGATCTGCTGCGCGGCTTCGGCCACCACGCGGGGAATCTGGCTGTCGGGGCCCTGCATCCAGCAGGCCGTGTAATGCAAGGGCGGCAAGGCCGGCGCCTTCACTTCCAGGATGCGCAATTCGCCCTGGGCAAGTTCTTTGCGCAGGATGACCGGCGCGATCACCGCCGTGCCGATGCCGTCCTGCGCCATGCGCACGATGACGCTGAGCGCGGAGCTTCCGTACATGCGCGGCGATTCCACGCCGGCCTGCAACATCAGCTGCCGAACCGAGCGGTGCGGATCCGTGGTGGACGAATAGGTAATGACCGGCCACTCCGCCAGCCGTTTCAGGCTGATGGGCTGGCGCCCGACCTTCAGCTTCGGGCTGGCCACCCAGCTTAGCGGGTAGTTGCACAGGTACAGGTTTTCCACGCGGGGCTCTTCCATCGGCCCCAGCAGAAACGCCAGGTCGATCTGGCGTGCGGCCAGTTGCGACTTCAGCATGGTGGTCGTATCGACCTGGATCTCGACCATCAAGGCCGGATAGCTGTCGTGCAGATACTCCATCAGCGTGGGCAGCCAGGTGTGGACGATCGTCTCGGAGACGCCCAGCCTGAGCGTGCCGCTCATGATGCTCTTGGCGGCCGCGGCCTCTTGCATGTCGCGCCGCAGCTGCAGCATGCGCTCGGCGTGGGACAGCAATTCACGGCCCTTGCCCGTGAGCTTGATGCCGCGGGCATCGCGGTCGAACAGGCGGATGCCCAGGTCCGATTCCAGCGACGCGATGCGCTGCGAAATCGCCGGTTGCGTCGCGTTCAGCTTTTCAGCGGCCGCGCGGAACCCGCCCAGGGTGGCAACCCAAAAGAATGTTTCGATATTGCGCAGATCGATCATGGAGCCGGCGTCCCGCGTATGCCCACAGCGTGTGCAATCCCAATCCTCATCTTAGCCGCAGACGGGCTGCGGCACGGCCTGCCCGCGCCCTGCCCCGCCCGTCCTTGGCATGGCCTGCGATCAGCGCGCGGCCAGGCGCTCTTCGACCGACAGGCCGATCGCCAGGATACGGCGGTCGGCGCCGTTGCTGCCCGCGATCATCAGCCCCACCGGCGCCGTGCCCTTCGCGTGGCACGGCAGCGACAGGGCGCAGCCATCCAGGAAATTGATCAGCGTGGGGTTGCGCAGGATCAGGCCGTTGGCCGCGTAGTAGGCCTCGTCGGAAGCCGCCAGGTCCGCCACCGCGGGGGCCACGATGGGCGTGGTCGGCATGATCAGGGCGTCATAGCCAGCGATACGGCGGTCCACGGCCGCCACCCAGGCTTCGCGGGCGTCCAGCAAATCCAGGTAGTCGGCTGCCGACATGTCCTGCCCACGCATGATGCGCGACACGACGCGCGGGTCGTAGCGCTTGCCGGCGCGGGCGATCAGGTCGCGGTGCCAGGCCCAGGCTTCCGCGGCGGTGAAACCGCCCTTGCTGTTGATGTTGCCCAACTCCGCGAATTCGGGGATGGCGATTTCGTCGACGAGGGCGCCCGCTTCCTTCAGGCGCGCCACGGCGGCGGCGAAGCTGTCGGCCACGTGCTTTTCCATGGCGTCCAGCGCCAGGGTCGTCGGCACGGCCAGGCGCAGGCCGCGCAGCGGCAGCGCCTCCGGCACGGGGCCGCCGTCGCCCGACAGGATGGCGTCCAGCTCCGCGCAGCAGCGCACGCTGGCGGCGATGGGGCCGATGGAATCCAGGTTGGCCGACAGCGGCAGCACGCCGGTCATGGACACCCGCCAGGCGCTGGGCTTGAAACCCGTCAGGCCGCACAGCGCGGCCGGAATGCGCACCGAACCACCGGTGTCCGAGCCGATGCCGGCAACGGCCATGCCGTCGGCTACCGACACCGCGGCCCCCGAGGACGAGCCGCCCGGAATGCGGCCGGTCGCGCGGTCGTAGGGGTTCAGCGGCGTGCCGTAATGCGGGTTGATGCCCAGGCCCGAATACGCGAATTCGGTCATGTTGGTGCGGCCGATGATGACGGCGCCCGCCGCGATCAGACGCTGCACGACTTCGGCATTCTCGTCGGCCGCCGGTTCGCCTTCGCGCGCCACCGAGCCGGCCATCGTGGTTTCGCCTTCGATGTCGAACAGGTCCTTGATGCTGATGGGCAGGCCTTCCACCGCAGACCGCACAATGCCGGCCGCGCGCAAGGTGTCGGAGGCGCGCGCCTGGGCCAGCGCCGATTCGGCGTACAGCTTGGTAAACACACGAGCGCCCTCGCCCGCCTCGTCCCGGGCGCGCGCCAGGGCGGCCTCGGTCAGTTGCACAGCGGTGGTGCGGCCCTCGCTCAGGGCCAAGGTCAGTTCATTCAAGGTCGAAACCATCATTGTCCTAGTGCCGTCTTGCGGCGTAAAAGTGCGGACAGGCGCAGCCTCAAGAGGCGCGCCTGGCGATCAATACCGTGCGAAACCGGAATCAGGCCACCACAGGCAGCGATTCGACATGATAGCGGTGACTCAGCGTGCGTTGGCGGCGTGGATCGAACAGTTCCATGGTGAAGTCCGACGCGGCGCGGATGCCGCCGATGGCGCCCACCGTGCCGCAGGTCATGCCGGCGCCTTGCGGCAGGACGGCCGCGCCGCCGGTGTAGCCGGCGATCAGGTCCTGCGGCGTACGCAGCGTGGACAGCGGGCCTTCCTGGTACAGCACCTTTTCGCCGTTCTCGACGATGTAGGAGCGGATGACCAGTTCATCCCAGTACTCGGCCACGTCGGCCAGGCGCCAGGCGCCGGTGGCAACCGGCTTGACGCAGACCTGCTTGGACATGGCCACGCTGACCGTCTCCAGTTTGCGGTCGGTATGATCAGACGCGATGCTGACGTACATCTCGCCGTCCACGGCGAAGACGAAGGTCTCGACCTCGCCCGAGGATTCTTCGCCCACGGCCTGCACGCTTTCGGCCTGGGTCAGCTGGTTGTCGGCGATGCGGTAGTACAGCGGCACGCTGGTCGGGCGCGGCACGCCGATGGCGGCCAGCTCTTCGATGTGGTGCTCGATGGCGGCGATGTCGCGCCCGGCCCAGCCGGCCACGATCAGCGTGTTGAAGTCCACCTCGACCTGGCGGGGGTTGGCGTCGTCGATGTTGAATACGGCTTTCATATCTGTCCTGCGGAATTAACGGGTGGGGAACGGTGCGGCCCCGAACGGGCCGCCACCGGTTCAGAGAGGGGAATCAACCAAAGGCGCGCGGCATCCACAACGCGATATCGGGCCAGAACGCCAGCAGGGCCAGCATCACGAACATGGCGAGGACGAACGGCAAGCTGCCGACGATGACCGCGCTCATGGAACCGCTCTTGCGCAGGCTCTGCACGACGAACAGGTTCAGCCCGACGGGCGGCGTGATCAGCGCGGCCTCGACCAGCACGATGATCACGATGCCCAACCAGATCGGGTCGTAGCCCAGGCCGATCATGATGGGCGCCACGATGGGGATCGTCGTGATCATCATGGACAGGGTTTCCATGAAGCAGCCCAGCACCAGGTAGAAGACCACCACGATCAGCAGCATCCAGCCCGGCGACAGGCCCAGGCCGGTAATCGATTGCGTCAACGCGTCGGTCAGCCCCGTGGCGGACATGACGAAGTTCAGGAAGCTGGCCGCGATAACGATCAGCATGATCATCGCCGTGGACCGCATCGTGCCTTCCAGCACTTCGCGCAGCATCGACCAGTTCAGCCGGCGGAACCATGCCGCAAGGATGAAGGCGCCCAGCACGCCCAGCGCGGCGGCCTCGGTGGGTGTCGCAAGCCCCGCGTAAATGGAGCCCACCACCAGGAAGAAGATGCCCATGGGCGGCGCCAGATGCACCAGGCTGGCAAATCGTTGACCCCAGGTCGCATGGATCTTCTTGCCGCCCCACGAGGGTTTGGCCACGCAGGCGATCACGACCGTCAGCATGAACAAAGCCGCCATCGCAAAGCCGGGGATGATGCCGGCCAGGTACAGCTTGGGCACCGACGAATTCGTCAACACGCCATAGATGACCAGGTTGATCGAGGGCGGAATCAGGATGCCCAGCGTGCCGCCGGCGGCCAGGCTGCCCAGGAACAGGGGCTCGTTGTAGCCATACTTGCGGATCTGCGGGATGGCGACCGTGCCCACCGTGGCCGCAGTGGCCACGCTGGAGCCCGACGTGGCCGAAAACAGCGTGGACGCGCCGATGTTGGCATGCATCAGCCCGCCCGGCAGCCACGACAGCCACAGGCTCATCGCGCCGTACATGCGTTCGGCAAAGCCTGCGCGCAGCAGCACCTCGCCCAGCATGATGAACAGGGGAATCGCCACCAGCAGGAACTCGTTGTTCGAGCTCCAGGAAATCTCGCCGATGGCGCGCGACAGCGGCAGCATCGAGAACAGCGGGTCCAGGATCAGGCCCAGCACGCCAAGCGCCGCGCCCACCGGAATGGACAGGCCGATCAGCACCAGCAATAAGGTCAATGCGGTGGAAATCATGCGGCTTCTCCCTTCACCATGCGCTCGCCCGCGGCGGCTTCTTCGTCGGCTTCTTCCTGCGCCGAACGCACGCCGCAGATCTGCTTGACCAGTTCGATGTCGCCCGTGACCAGCGCGGCGGAAGCGCGCGCCAGCATCAGGGCGACCGTGATGCACATCCAGGCCAGCCCCAGCAGCCAAAGCCCTTGCGGAATCCACAGCGGCGTGGCCAGCGGCGTATTGGCGGCGGATTTCTGCGCCCAGGAGGTCTGGACCACCTCGTAGGCGTAGTACGTCAGGAACACCATGAAGACGGCCATCGCCACCATGGAGATCCAGTCCAGCACGGCGGACAGGCGCACCGGCAGGTATTGATAAAGCACGTCGACACGCACGTTGGCGCGCTGCAGCGTGGCGAACGCCAGCGCCCACGAGGTGCTGATGGCAAAGGCATAGCTGGACAACTCGTCGGCGCCGCCCGTGGTGAAGCCCAGGAATTTGCGGGCCAGGACGTCAAAGGAGATCAGCAGCACGCTGGCCACCGTCAAGGCGCCGCCGGCCCATACGGCCGCGCGAGACAAGCTCTCGGCGCGCCGCAACAGGCCGCCAAGCAGGCGGAAATGTTCGGTTCGGGTCATGGATGAAACCTCTTCGGGCGATGCCCGGTATCACAAGCCGGAGATCGCGCCGCCGCGCTCGGCGGCGGCGCGCGACGGCGCTTACTTGCTGGCGGTCAGGCCCAGCGTCTTGCCGATGGTGGCGTTGAAGTCCTTGACGCACTGCGCCGAGCAACGCGCGGCCCACTTCGGCAAGACGGCTTCCTGGGCGACCTTCTTGAGCAGGGCCTGGTCGGCCTCGGTGGGCTGCACCAGGACCATCTTGCCCTTGACCGGGAACGGGCACGCGGCGGCACCGGTGTTGCAGTCATAGCCTTCCTGCGTCTGCCGCGCGGCGGCTTCCCAGATGTTGTCGACCAGCGTCTTCACGTTGGCCTGCAGGAAAGTGCGAACGGCGGGATCCAGTTTGTCCCAGGCCTTCTGGTTGACGGCGTGGATCTGCTGGTTCCAGTTGATGGGCAGCGCGACCAGGTGCGTGGACACCTCGTACCACTTGGCCGAATAGCCAGACAGCGAACCCGTGATGGCGCAATCGACCACCTTGTTCTGCAGGGCCGGGACCACTTCTCCGAATGCCATCGTGACGCTGGAACCGCCCAGCGCTTCAACGAATTCGGCCGTGGTGCGGCTGCTGGTGCGCACTTTCTTGCCCTTGATGTCGGCCAGGCTCTTGATCTCGGCGTTGCAGAACAGCACCTGCGCCGGATAGGTCGAGATGCCCAGTAGCTTGACGTTGTTGCCTTCGCCATACAGCTTGGCGTAGACGGGTTCGAACGCTTCGGTGACGGCGCGCGCCGTCTTGACGTCCGGCGCCAGGCCGGCCAAGTCGATGGCTTCGTTGATGGGGTTGTCGCTGGCGAAGTACGACAGGGTCGCGGTGCCGAATTCAATCACGCCCTGCGACATCAGGCGCAGCAGCTCGGGGCCCTTCAAGCCCATTTCATTGAAGCCCTTGATGTCCGCCGTGACCTGCCCTTTGGACAGCTCGGGGATGGTCTTGGTCCAGAACGGCTTTTCGTAGTCGTTGTAGGCGGTCAGGTTGGACAGGCCTCCCACGACCTTCAACTGGGTTTTGGGCAGGTCTTGCGCGTGGACGGCGCCTGCCAGCAAGCTGGCAGCGACGGCGGCGAAAACAAGAGACTTCTTCATGGACAAAACTCCTGGCTGGCGGGATGGTCTGTCGCGCGCGGGATCCCGTTACCCTGATCGCACGCGGTTAGGAATCGGGGATTCAGGGTCGGGAGTCGAGCGCGCGGCGCGGCCAATCCGCCACCGCCTGCGTCCAGTGCTGGAACAGATACGTATTCATGCTTTCCCCCCGCGCTGTGTATCCAGGCGTTGCTTGCTTATTGATGTGCCGCCATTGCATCGTCAGGGGCGCAGAGCGTCCAATCGTATGTTGCGATGTGGGGGTATAAATATTTCTTGGGTCTCGTGCGGGCGGCCCGCCAAGAATCCCGCAAACCGCCTATCGACGGGGCTTAGCGGGCGATCGGGCACACCGCGACGCGGGCGCCTTCGGGACGCGCCGGCGCACAGCAGTGCGCGGCATCTGGGGAAAACACCTAGGCGGGAACGCCGTCGCCGGCCTGCGCGGCGACCTTCTGCGCCATCTGCGCAATGACCTTGACCGCATGGCTGTCCGGGCCTTGCACCCAGGTCGCCGTGAAACTCAGTTCTGGCAGCGGATCGGCCTCGACGCGCAGGATGCGCAATTCCCCGCGCGCGAGCTCCTTGCCCAGGAACACCGGGGCGATCACGCTCGTGCCGATGGCATCCTGCGTCATGCGCACTACCATCGACATCGACGCGCTGCCGTACATGCGCGGCGCCGACACGCCCGCGCGCGTCAGCATGTCGCGCACGAAGCGGTACGGCGCGCTGTTGGACGGATAGGTGATGATGGGCAGCTTCCCAATCCGTTCCAGGGTCAGCGGTTCAGGCCCCAGATCCAGCGTGGGGCTGGCTACCCAGGCCAAGGGATACGTGCACAGCGGCAGGTTCTCCACCCGCGCCTCCAGTACCGGCCCCATCAGGAAGGCAAGATCGATCTGGCGCGACATCAGGTGCGAGCGCAGCACGTGGGTGGTGTCGACTTCGATCTCCAGCACCAGCGCCGGATAGGTCGTGTGGATCAGTTCGATCAACGTGGGCAGCCAGGTCTGCACGATGGTCTCGGCCACGCCGATACGCACCGTGCCCGTCATTACGTTCTGTTCGCGCGCGGCTTCGAACATGTCACGCCGCACCTGCAGCATGCGCTCGGCATGCGAAAGCAGTTCGTGGCCTTTGGCGGTGAGCTTGACACCGCGCGCGTCGCGCTCGAACAGCAGCACGCCCAGGTCGGCCTCAAGCGAGGCAATGCGCTGCGATACCGCAGGCTGCGTGGTGTTGAGCTTTTCCGACGCGGCGCGAAAGCTGCCCAGCGTAGCGACCCAAAAAAAAGTTTCGACGTTGCGTAGTTCTATCATTGGCCTTTTCCCCCGGCGCGATGAGCGTATCATGGCAGCCGCCCGTTTCCCCATTAGGAGCCTGTCCATGCCCCCGGCCGATCACGGTCGCCCGCCAGCCGCCGCGCCCGCCTCCCGCGGCCCGCTCGTCGGGATCCTGTTGCTGGTGCTATCGATGTGGACGCTCTCCTGTCTGGACGCCAGCGGCAAATGGGTGATGAATGCGGGCGTGCCGTTGCTGGTGCTGTCCTGGTTCCGGTATGTGGTGCATCTGGTCCTGGTGCTGGCATTGGTGCTGCCCACCAAGGGGGTCGGCGTGCTGCGCAGCAAACGCCCGCGTGAACAGCTGATCCGCGGGGGTTCGATGTTCCTGGCCACGCTGATGTTCTTCACGACACTCAGCTACATCCCGCAGGCCGAGGCCACGGCCATCAACTTCCTGGCGCCCCTGCTGGTGCTGTCGCTGGCGCCCTGGATCCTGAAAGAACCCGCGCGGCTCTCGCGCTTCGTGGCGGCAGGCATCGCCTTCATCGGCGTCATCATCGTCATTCGCCCGGGCGGCGGTCTGCATCCAGTGGGCACCATTTTCGGGCTGCTGACGGCCTGTTGCTTCGCGGCCCAGTTCATCGCCACGCGGCGCGTCGCCGGGGACGACCCGTTCACGTCGCTGATCTGGAGCGGCGCGGTGGGCACGGCCTGCCTGACGCTGTCCCTGCCCTTCGTGCTGCCGGCCGCCCTGCCCGTGCTGCAATCGCTGTCGGCCTTCGACTGGTTCCTGCTGATCTCGACCGGCGTGACCGGCGGCGTGGGCCACCTGTTCCAGATCGCCGCGTACCGGCGCGCGCCCGCCTCGACGCTGGCGCCGTTCATCTATCTGCAGATCATCAGCGCCACCTCCGTGGGGTGGCTGGTCTGGGACCATTTCCCGGATCCGCTGACCTGGCTGGGCATCGCCATCATCTGCGCCAGCGGCATTGGCATCGGCCTGGTCGAATGGCGCCGCGGGCCCCCCGCTGCCAGCACCCCGGCCAAGGCCGGCGCCCGCTGACCGGGGACTGCACAGCGAAAGCCGGCCCGCCAGCGGGCCCGGGCCGGCTCCCGTACAATGCTGGTCGCTTTTTGCGCTTTCGCGCACCGGTCGCGCCGGCATCCGGCATTCCCCCAGCATTTCGCACTTCCCCGAACGAGGTCTTCATGATCATCAAGCCCCGCGTGCGCGGTTTCATCTGCGTCACCACCCATCCCGTCGGCTGCGAGGCCAACGTGAAGAACCAGATCGACTACGTCAAGGCGCAAGGCCCGATCGCCGGCGGACCGAAGCGTGTGCTGGTGCTGGGCGCGTCGACCGGCTATGGCCTGGCCGCACGCATCAGCGCGGCGTTCGGCTGTGGCGCGCAGACGCTGGGCGTGTTCTTCGAACGCCCCGCCGAGGCCACCAAGGCCGGCACGCCGGGTTGGTACAACTCGGCCGCCTTCCACAAGGCGGCCGAAGCGGAAGGCCTGTACGCCAAGAGCATCAATGGCGACGCGTTTTCGGACGAGATCAAGCAAAAGACCATCGCCGCGATCAAGGCGGACCTGGGCCAGATCGACCAGGTGATCTATAGCCTGGCCGCCCCGCGCCGCACGCACCCGAAGACGGGCCAAGTCTTCAATTCGACGTTGAAGCCGATCGGCCATGCGGTCAATCTGCGCGGCCTGGACACGGACCGCGAAGTCGTCAAGGAATCCGTGCTGGAACCGGCCACGCAGGCCGAAATCGACGCCACCGTCGCCGTCATGGGCGGTGAAGACTGGCAGATGTGGATCGACGCGCTGCTGGAAGCCGGCGTTTTGGCCGAAGGCGCCACGACGACCGCCTTCACGTACCTGGGCGAGAAGATCACGCACGACATCTATTGGAACGGCTCGATCGGCGCCGCCAAGAAGGACCTGGACCAGAAGGTGCTGGACATCCGCGCCAAACTGGCCGCACGCGGCGGCGACGCTCGGGTCTCGGTGCTGAAGGCCGTGGTCACGCAGGCCAGCTCGGCCATCCCGATGATGCCGCTGTACCTGTCGCTGCTGTTCAAGATCATGAAGGCCCAAGGCACGCACGAAGGCTGCATCGAACAGGTCTACGGCCTGTACAAGGACAGCCTGTGCAGCGCCACGCCGATCCTGGATGCCGACGGCCGCCTGCGCGCGGACTACAAGGAACTGGATCCGCAGGTGCAGGCGCAGGTGCAGGCGCTGTGGACCCAGGTCACCAGCGACAACATCTACCAACTGACCGATTTCGCCGGCTACAAGCAGGACTTCCTGCGCCTGTTCGGTTTCGAGATCGAAGGTGTGGACTACGAGGCGGATGTGGATCCGGCCGTGGAGATCCGCGGCCTGATCTGACCCGGCTTCCTACAGGTAGTCGAGCGTCACGATGCTGTAGCGCTGATCCGGGCCGCCGTTGCGGCCCGGCACCGGCGGCAAGGCCTTGATGCTGACCGTGACGATGTTCGCTGCGGGAAGCGGCAAACGGCCGGCTGGTTGGTCGCACTGCGCCGAGGGGGGAACTGCCCCGGCCTTGCGGCCTTGCATGTCGACCCGACACGCCGCGGGCTCGACGATGGCCCCCGTAAACCGGATCGCGCCATCACTGGCGCCGGCCACCGCGGGGGCCAGCAACGAGACAAACGACAACGCAAACACCGAATTGCGAATAGTCATGACGCCTCCCAAGGCGTAAGCAGGATCCGGAAGGCGGGTTGCCCTCCCTTTCCCCATTACGGCGCCGTTTCGCTGAACCTTAAGCGCCCTGCCTATGGACCGGCTACTGGTGCTCGCCCTGCTTGAAGCGACGCCGCAAACTGCTTTATCTCGGTTGTCAATCAGACTACTAGTGATTTTTCATCGGATCAATCTGGATTTTGTCTGAAACTCGGGCTCAGGCGGCGTCTTCGATCTTGAACAGCGTCAGCAGGCGGTCCAGCCCGCCTTCGTCGATCGCTACATTCACTTCACGCCGTACCGCCGGCTTGGCGTGATAGCCCACGGACAGGCCCGCCGCACGCATCATCGGCAGATCGTTGGCCCCGTCGCCCACCGCAATCGCGCGCTCGGTGCCCACCCCCAGGGATGCGCACACCTCCGCCAGCTTGCGGCGCTTTTCTTCACCATCGCAGATATCGCCCCAGGCCTGCGGCAGCAGCCGGCCCGTCATACGGCCATTCACCACTTCCAGCACGTTGGCGCGCACGTCGTCCAACCCCAGCCGCACACGCAAGCGGTCGGTAAAGCACGTGAACCCGCCCGTGACCAACAGGCAGGTCAGGCCGGCGGCCTTGCTGGCGGCGATCAGCGTTTCGGCGCCCGGATTGATCTGCACGCGTTCGTTGTAGACCTCGTCCAGCAACGCCTCGGGCATGCCGGCCAGCAAGGCCACACGGTCGCGCAGGCTCTGCTTGTAGTCCACGATCTCGCCGCGCATGGCGGCTTCGGTCAACGCCGCCACTTCCGCCTTCTTGCCCATCAAGTCGGCCATCTCATCTAGCGTCTCGATCGAGATAAGCGTGGAATCCATGTCGAACGCGATGACGCGGTAATCGGAAAGCGCCAACGGCGGCGTAATGCCACGCCATTGCAGGCCGGCGGGCGGAGTGGAATGCAGCATGGGAGTCCTTGTCTATCCGGGATGGGGCAAGCCGTGCTGTTGCGCGCACAGCCAGGCGATGAAAACTTGCGCCGACGCCGCGGCCGGGCCGTCGTGCCGATACAGCGCATGGATGCCGGCGTTGGGCAATTGCGGCTGCGCGAACAAGGGCCGCAGGCGGTCGGCGCGGATATCGTCTTCCAGCAGGCTCCACGGCGCCAGGGCGATGCCCAGGTCGTTCATGGCGGCCTGCATGCACAGGAACTGATGGTCGAACACCGGGCCGGGCAACTGCGCGGGCACGTCCACCTTGGCCAGCGCAAACCAGCGCGGCCAATGGTCCATGCCGCCCGAGATCTTCAACAGCGGATGCCCCAGGCAGTCTGCCGGGGCCGCCAGCCGGTTGCGCTCGATGAAGCGCGGGGATGCCACCGGCAGATGGAAATCGTCCAGGCAATGCACACAGGCCAGGTCCGACTGCGCCATGAAGCCGTGGCGGATCAGCACGTCACTGCCGGTATCGCCGCCCCGATCCAGGAACGGGCGCGCCTGCGTGCTCAGCTGCACGTCGATCCCCGGATGCTGCGCCTGGAAGGTCGACAGGCGCGGGATCAGCCATTTCATCGTCAGCGACGGGGTCGCACACACGCGCAGCACGCCGCCGTAGGCTGGCGCCTTCAGTTTGGCGGTTGCGATCGCGATGCGTTCCAGGCTGGCCTGCACTTCCGGAAAATACGCCTGCGCGCAAGGCAGCAACGCCACGCCGCGCGCTTCCCGGGCGAACAACGGCTGGCCCACATACTCTTCAAGAATGCGGATCTGCTGGCTGACCGCGCTGTGCGTGATGCTGAGCTCGTCGGCGGCGGCCGTGAAGCTGCGCAGCCGCGCCGCGGCTTCGAAGACGCGCAAGGCCTTCAATGGCGGCAGGCTCTGCCCCGCCATGTCAGCGGACGCCCGCCCGCGCGCCGGCCAGGCGCATGACTGTGCTGCTCTTTCCCACGTTTTCCCTTGTTGTGGTCTTATCGGCGGCGCGGCCTTGACCGGGCGCCTGCCTTGTTCAGCCGCATTCTAGGGGATAGTCGCGGCGCCGACCTCTTAGAAAATCTAACGCCACGCCTTAAAAAACACTGCTGGTCGCCGCGGGGACGCATTCCTATGATGCCGGGAACCCAAGCAGGAACCCAAAAATGGCATCGATCACGGTAGACGGCATCGTCAAGACTTTCGGCGGGCAGCAAGTGCTGCGCAATCTGTCGCTGCACATTCCCGACGGCGCGTTCTACACGCTGCTGGGGCCCAGCGGCTGCGGCAAGACCACCTTGTTGCGCTGCATTGCGGGCTTTTACGCGCCCGACGGCGGACGCCTGTTGTTCGACCAGGACGACGTGACCCATGTGTCCGCGCACCGCCGCGACATTGGCATGGTGTTCCAGGACTACGCCCTGTTCCCCGACAAGACCGCGTTCGACAACGTGGCCTATGGCCTGCGCGCCCGCGGCGTGGCTCGCGCCGAGACCACGCGGCGGGCCAATGAAGCGCTGGATAAGGTGGGATTGCTGGCCTTGGCCGACCGCTACCCCGCCCAGATGAGCGGCGGACAACGCCAGCGCGTCGCCCTGGCGCGCGCGCTGGTGATCCGCCCGCGCGTGCTGCTGATGGACGAGCCGCTGTCCAACCTGGATGCCAAGATGCGGCTGCAGATGCGCGACGTCATCCTCGACTTGGTGCGCGAAGCCGGCATCACGACCGTGTTCGTCACGCACGACCAGGAAGAGGCGTTGGCGATGTCGGACCGCATCGCCATCATGGACCATGGCAACATCGCCCAATTGGGCACGCCGGAAGAGCTCTACGGCACGCCGGTCAACGCCTATGTGGCCGACTTCATCGGCTCGGCCAACGTGATCCCCGTGCCGGCGCAGACCGGGCTGGCGGGCGCGCCCGACGGCCATGTCCGCTACGAACTGTGCGGCCTGGGCTTTGATGGCATGCAAGGCAGCACGCGGCTGGACGCCAACGGCGTGCTGATCGCGCGTCCCGAAGAACTCGCCCTGATGGCGCCCGCGCCCTATGTGCCGAACACGCTGCCAGGCAAGGTGCTGCGCCGCCAGTACCTGGGCTTCAAGACCGCCTATCGCATCGCGTTGGACAACGGATCCGAGATCCGGGTCGAATTGCATGCGGGCAACATGGTCGCGCAGTTCCAGCCCGGCGAAGCCGTGCAGGTGCTGATCCCCGCCGACAGCCGCGTCGTCAACGCCTGAGGACGCGCACTCCATGAAAATCAAATGGTGGCCCTGGGGCATCCTGACCGCGATCAGCCTGGTCTTGCTGCTGTTCTTCGTGCTGTACCCGCTGGGCGTGCTGTTCGGCAACAGCGTCACAGGACAAGATGGCGGCTTTTCGCTGGAAGGCTTCAAGGCCCTGCTGGCGGATTCACAATACCTGGAGGCCTTCGGCAACACGCTGATCCTGGGCCTGGCGGTCACCACCTGCACCGTGCTGGTGGGCGTGCCGTTTGCCTACATGGTGGCGCGCTACGACTTTCCGTTGAAGAACCTGGTGGCGATCCTGCCTGTCCTGACCATCGTGATCCCCGAGATCATCGTGGGCCAGTCCTGGCTGCTGATCCTGGGCAACAACGGCCTGTTGACGAACCTGCTGGGCGACGCGGGCATTTCGCTGCCGTCTTTCTATGGCTGGACGGGCATGGTGTTTTCCATGACGCTCGTCTATTACACGTACATCTACCTGGGCGTGCTGGCCGCGCTACGCGGCTTTGACGGGCAACTGGAAGAAGCCGGGCTGAGCCTGGGCACGCCGCCGTTCCTGACCAAGCTGCGCGTGCTGGTGCCCGTGCTGCTGCCCGCGGTGCTGGTCAATGCGCTGGTGGTGTTCACGCTGGTGGTCGGCAACTTCGCGCTGGCGATGCTGCTGGGCAGCCGCGTGCCGCTGCTGTCGGTGATGACCTACAACACGTTCGTCAGCGAAATGGGCGGCAGCCCCACGCTACAAAGCGCCATGTCGGTGGTGTCGATCGCCATCGTCGCCATCGTGCTGTTCTTCCAGAAGCGCGTGGTGGAACGCAAGGTCTACACCATGACGCAGGGCCGCGCGCCGGCCGCCGTGCGCGTGCGTTCGTGGACCGCCGCGCTCTATACCGGCGGCGTCGGCTTCGTGATCCTGTTGTCCATGCTGCCGCTCATCATCGTGTTCGTGGCCGCCTTCACCAAGACCAGCGGGCCGGTCATGCAGTGGGGCCAATGGTCGCTGGCCAGCATGCAGCGCGCGGTGCATGGGGCGCCGGAACCGATCCTGAATTCGTTGAAATTCGCCTCGCTGGCGACGGTGCTGGGCGTGGCCTTCGCCGTGCTGGTCAGTTACCTGACGATCAAGAAGCGCAGCGCCTTCACGCAAGTGCTGGACTACATCGTGGTGCTGCCGCTGACGATTTCCGGCACGGTGCTGGGCATTGCGCTGGTGCAGACCTTCAACACCGGCTGGCTGGTGCTGGCCGGCACCTCCGGCATCATGGTGCTGTGCTACACGGTGCGCCGCCTGCCATTCGCCGTGCGCAACGCCTCGTCGGTGCTGTTCAACATCCCCGACTCGATCGAAGAAGCCTCGATCAGCCTGGGCGTGTCGCCGCTGATGACCTTCTTCAAAGTGATCCTGCCCGCCATGAAGGCATCGATCATTTCGGCTGCCATCCTGATGTGGCTGACGACGATCTCCGAGCTGTCGGCTTCGATCGTGGCCTACAGCGGCGGCCTGGAAACCATGCCGATCGCCATCTTCCGTCAGGTCGACGGCGGCAGGCTGGGCATGGCGTCCGCCTATGGCGCCGCGCTGGTCACGGTGATCGTGCTGCCCATCATCGTGTCGGTCAAGGCATTCCGCATCAAGCTGTTCTCCGGCAAATAACCCCCTCGATCCAAAGGCTACCCATGCAACTCAAGCACCTGATACTCACCAGTGTCCTGACCGCCGCCCTGGCGACGAGCGCCGCGCACGCCCAGAACGTCGTGCTGTATTCGTCGAACAATACGGAAACCATCGAGACCGCGCTGGAAGCCGTGAAGAAGACGAGCCCCAAGCTGAATGTGCAGCCCGTCACGGGCGGCACCGGCACGATGATGAAGCGCATCGAAGCCGAATCGCAGAACCCGCGCGGCGACCTGTTCTGGAGCGGCGGCTTCGGCACCCTGGGCGCCTACCGCCAGCATCTGCAGGCCTATCGCCCGGCTGACCTGGACAAGATCCCGGCCGAATTCCGCGGCCCGGACGATCTGTGGGTAGGCACGAACGTGCACGTCATGGTGATGATGGTCAACGAGCGCCAGTTGAAGGGTTTGGCGGCGCCTGCCACGTGGTCTGACCTGATGCAGCCGCAGTGGAAGAACAAGTTCGCCATCACCGATCCGTCCAAGAGCGGCACGGCCTACATGCTGGTGTACGGCCTGTACAAGCAGTTCGGCCAGGCCGGGCTGGACAAGATCGCCGCCAACGCGGTCGTGACGGCCTCGTCGGGCACCACCTACAAGGGCGTCGCCGCCGGCGAATACGCCGTGGGCATGACGCTGGAATACGCCGCGCAGGAATACGTGGCCGGTGGCCAGAAAGAGATCAAGCTCGTCTACCCGAGCGAAGGCAGCTACCTGGCGCCGGAAGGCATGTTCATCATCAAGGGCGCGAAGAACCTGGATGCGGCCAAGGCGCTGTACGACGGCCTGCTGAGCAAGGCGTCGCAGGAAGCGCAACTGGTGAAGAACTTCCGCCGCCCGACGCGCACCGACGTGGCGGTGGCCAGCCTGACCACCCTGCCCGACCTGTCGACGATCAAGATCTTCCCGGTCAGCCAGGAAGCCGCCGCCACCGAGTATGAAGCCGTGGTCGCGGCCTGGAACCAGGCCGTCGCCAAGGCGAAGTGATTGATCCGGCGAACGCCGTGATCAGATAAGGCCGGCCGGGGCGCCTCAGGCGCCCTGGACCATCCGACCTGCTGCCAGCACCAGCTGGCGCCCGCAACGGGCGGCCAACTGCGGGTCGTGCGTCACCAGCACCAGCGTGGTGCCGTGCTCGCGGTGCAGGTCGAACATCAGGTCGATGACGGTCACGCCCGTGGCGGCATCCAGGCTGCCCGTGGGCTCGTCCGCAAACAGCAGGTCGGGCTGCACCACGAAGGCGCGCGCCAGCGATACGCGCTGCTGCTCGCCGCCGGACAGCGTCCGCGGGTAATGATGCAACCGGGCGCCCAGCCCCACGCGTTCCAGCATGGCCTGCGCCGCCTCGCGGGCGGATTGCCCGGCCAGCTCCAGCGGCAGCATGACGTTTTCCAGCGCCGTCAGGTTCGGCAGCAGCTGGAACGACTGGAACACGAACCCCACATGATTGGCCCGCAGCCGCGCACGGCCATCCTCATCCAGCGCGAACAGGTCCTGCCCCGCCAGGTGTACGCTGCCCATGCTGGGAACATCCAGCCCGGCCAGCAGTCCCAGTAACGTGGACTTGCCCGATCCGGAGCTTCCGGTGATGGCCACGGCGCTGCCGGCGGCCACCGTAAAATCAATACCTTCCAGGATAGACAGCGTCCCGCCGGCATCGGCCACCCGCTTGCCCAGCCCTTTCACCTCGATCGAATTCTTGCTATCCATGCGCCTATTTTCCCGTCTGCGTCTTACTTCCGCCCTGGCGACCACCGCCCTGGCAGCCGCCGTCATGGCGTCCCCCGCCCACGCTCAGACCACCGCGGCGGCCCAGGGTTCCGCCTCGCGTACCGTATTGGTGGTGGGCGACAGCCTGTCCGCCGAATACGGCCTGAAGCGCGGCACCGGCTGGGTGCCCCTGCTGTCGGCCCGCGTTTCGGAACAATACCCGAAGTACCAGGTGGTCAATGCCAGCATCAGCGGCGACACGACCAGCGGCGGCGTGGCGCGCCTGCCGGCGCTGCTGCGCCAGCACGCGCCGGCGGTGGTGGTGCTGGAACTGGGGTCGAACGACGCGCTGCGCGGCCTGTCGCTGGCCATGACCGAACAGAACCTGCGCGCCATGGCCCAGGCTTCGCGCCAAGCGGATGCCCAGGTGCTGATCGTGGGCATGCAGATTCCGCCCAATTATGGCCGCGACTACACGCAGCGCTTCGCCCAGCTGTTTCCTACGGTCGCCAAAGACGAAAACGCCCGGCTCGTGCCCTTCCTGATGGAAGGTATCGCAACGAACCGGGCGATGTTCCAGGCTGACGGCATCCATCCGAACGAGGATGCCCAGCCGCAATTGCTGGACAACGTGTGGCCGACGCTGCGGCCACTGTTGAACTAGGGGCCGCGGGGCCCCTGGTGGGCTGATCAGCCCGCCGCCTGCGGCTGGTCGCCGCGGATGACTTCGGCGGCGCTGGGCAGCACCTGCACCTTGTACTGCTCACGCAGCATCTTCAACAGCGCTTCGATCTCGGCCTGGCCCAGGCCACCCGACAGCTGTTGCGCCAGGCGGTCCTTGGCGGACGCGTCCACCGTGCCGGCCTCGACTTTTTCCAGGCGAACCAAGGTATAGTCCACGCCCGATTGCACGCCGGCATAACCGGGCAATTGGGTGGCGGGCAAACGCATCGCGGCGTCGACCACCGCTTGCGGCACGTCCTTCGGATCCTGGCGCGACACGGTCACGGCGGGCGAGAAGCCCTCCGGCGCGGCCGACGGGTTGGCCTTGTCGGCGGCCAGCGCGGCTTCGCCTGCCTTCTTGGCGGCTTCGGCCGAACGCTCGTCCAGCAGCTTGGCGCGGATGGAATCGCTGACCTTGTCCAGCGTCGGCACGTGTGCCGGTTCCACGGCAGCGACGCGCACTGCCAGCATCGTGGCAGGCGACAGTTCGATCACGCCGGAGTTCTGCTTTTCACGCAGGACGTCGGGCGAGAACAGCACCTGGCGCACGCGCGGGTTGTCCAGCAGTTCGGCGTCGGGGCTGTCGATGGCCGAGCCCGGGCCGGCCTTGTCGGCGGGCAGCAGGCCTTCGCGGGTCACGCCCGAGGCGGTGCGCAGCTTCAGGCCGACGGCGTCGGCGGCCGGTTGCAGGCTGTCGCGCTGGTCATAGACCTGCTTGTTCAGCTGGCTGGCCATTTCCGAGAAATGCACGGCGGCAAGCTGCTTGCGCACTTCGCCCGTGATCTGGTCCTTGACCTCGGCCAGCGGCTTGACGGCCGCGGGCTGAATTTCGGTGACCTTGACGATGTGCAGGCCGGACGGGCTTTCCACCACGCCGGACACCTGGTCCTTGGCCTGGCCGAAAATCGCCTTTTCCAACGGGCCGGTCAACATGCCCGGCGCCAGCCAGCCCAGATCGCCACCGTTGGCGGCCGAACCGGCATCCTGCGAATTCTTGCGGGCCAGTTCAGCGAACTGCGCCGGATCTGCAGCCGCCTGACGAGCCAGGTCTTCCGCCTTGACGCGCGCGGCCTTGCGGGCATCTTCCGAGGCGCCCGGTGCCACTTCGATCATGATGTGGCTGGCGCGGCGGCGTTCGGGCTGGCCGAAGCGGTTCTTGTTCTGCTCGTAATACGAAGCCAGGTCTTCGTCCTTGACCTGGATGCCTTGGGTGGCGGCAGCCTCGTCCAGCACCAGGTATTGCACCTGGACCTGTTCGGGGATCTGCAGCTGCTGCTTGTTGGCGTCGTACCAGGCCTGGATATCGGCCGGGGTAACGGTAACTTGCGAGCGGTAGTCGGCGGCAGCAAAGCGGCGCAGTTGCACCGTGCGCTGCTGCGTCAACGCCGTTTCCAGCGATGCCACGACTTCGGCGGGCGCGCGCGACGATTGGCCGACGGGCTCCAGCACGCGGGCAACCGCCAGGTCGCGGCGCAGGCCGGCTTCGAAGGAGGTCGGCGACATGCCCTGGGCCGCCAGTACCTGGCGATAGCGCTCGGGCGAGAAGCGGCCGTTGTCCTGCACTTCCGGAATGGCGGCGATGGTGTTGCGCAGCGTTTCGTCGGACACCGTGAAACGGTTGTCGACGGCGACGTTGGCCAGCAGGCGCTGATTGATCAGCTGGTTCAGCAGGCTTTCGCGCATGGCCGGCGTATCGATCACTGCCGGGTCGAACTGCGCGCCCAGGCGTTGACGGAACTGCTCGAGCTGGTTGCGGTGCGCCTGATCAAACTCGGCACGCGAAATAGGCTGGCCGGCGACTGTCGCCAACTCAGGCTCTTTGCGCATAAAGCTGTCATAGCCTTGAATCCCGACCAGGAAAAAGGACGGCACAATCAGAAGCAGCAGGATGAACTGCATCCAGCGCCGATGGCTGCGAATAAATTCGAACATGGAATCCCTGTTGCCGCACTCCAGGGGTATCCACCCAGAGCCGCACGAAAACGCATAAAAAAAGGCGAACTCGATTCGCCCTATTCCCATACCGGTCATTACCGGATCAGCGGGCGGATTTTAGCATTACCCGCCCGTATGGGAGCTTCGGATTCACTTCAAGTTCCCGTGGAGCCGTCCAACCTGTCCCCGGCACATGGAAGCCGGATGCCGTCAACCCGGGAAATCACCATTTTCGCGCCTCTTGCGCACTCGTATCGTGACCTGCAGGGCCAAGCCGCCACCCGGCCGCGCGCCCCCGACGCCGGTCCTTACCGCCGGCGCCCCTTTCCCAGCCACATAAAGGGTTCCCTCAATGCCGATTACCTCTCCCCGCCTGCATGTCCTGCGTGCCTGTATCGCCCTGGCGTTCCTGGGCGGCGCGCACGCGGCGCTGGCCGCGCCCGTGGCCGCCGTGCACGAAGCCGCGCAAGGCCAGCAGCAAGCCATGCTTGACACCATGCGGGACCTGGTCAACATCGAATCCGGCAGCAAGGACGTCGAAGGCGTCGAACGCATCGCCGAATTGATCCGCGACCGCCTGAAGGCGCTGGGCGGCACGGTCGAGATCCTGCCGGCCACCGACGTCTTCCGGCTGGACGACACTCCGGAGAAGGTCGGTCCGATGGTCCACGGGGAATTCAAGGGCACCGGCACCAAGAAGATCATGCTGATCGCCCACATGGACACGGTCTACCGCAATGGCATGCTGAAAGACCAGCCGTTCCGCGTGGACGGCGACAAGGCGTACGGCCTGGGCATCGCGGACGACAAGCACGGGGTTGCGACCATCATCCACACCCTGACCCTGCTGCAAAAGCTGGGCTTCCGCGATTTCGGCACCATCACCGTGCTGATCAACGGCGACGAAGAGATCAGTTCGCTGGGCGCGCGCAGCACCATCACCCGCCTGGGCGCCGACCAGGACGCCGTCTTCTCGTTCGAAGGCGGCGGCGCTGAAGCGCGCCTGACGCTGGCCACCAGCGGCATCGGCGCGGCCTACCTGACCGTGCAGGGCAAGACTTCGCACGCCGGCGCCCGCCCCGAAGGCGGCGTCAATGCCCTTTATGAATTGGCGCATCAGCTATTGCAGCTGGACAAGCTGTCCAAGCCCGAGGAAGGCCTGAAGCTGAACTGGACCGTGGCCCAGGCAGGCACCAACCGCAACGTCATTCCCGGCCAGGCAACCGCCCAGGCCGACGCCCGAGCCCTGCGCGTGTCCGACTTCGACGCCCTGGCGCGCACGCTGGAAGAGCGCGTCCAGAAGAAGCTCCTGCCCGAATCCAAGGTCACGGTGAAGTTCGAAGTGCGCCGGCCGCCGCTGGAGGCCACCGCGGCATCCCGCGCCCTGGCCCAGCACGGGGTGCAGATCTACAAGGAACTGGACCTGCCGATGAAAGTCGTCGACCGCGCCAGCGGCGGCGGCACCGACGCCGCCTTCGCCGCCCTCAAGGCCCGCGGCCCGGTCATCGAAGGGATGGGGCTGAGCGGCTTTGGCGCCCACTCCAACGACGCCGAATACATCCAGATCAACAGCATCGTGCCGCGCTTGTATCTGGCCACCCGCATGATCATGGATGTGTCGCAAGACAAAGCGCCGCTGAAGTAGAGCCCGGGTGGAAGGCCCCCAGGAGGATAGCCGCCCCGCCGCCGGGCCGCCCCAAGGCGGGGCAGCCCCCTCGGGGGGCAGCAAGCGAGCGCAGCGAGTGCGGCGTGGGGGCCTTCCGGGCGTCATTGGGGCAAGAAGGAGTATCCTTGCAACCCTGTCCATAAGAAGCACACGCAACACCAAAAATGACCGCAAAACTCCCGTCCTGGCCCTATTCCCGTTACATCGCGCACCGCGGCGGTGGTCGATTGGCGCCGGAGAACACGCTGGCCGCCATGCGCGTGGGCGCCGAGCATGGTTTCACGATGTTCGAATACGACGTGAAGCTGAGCAGCGACAACGTCCTCGTGCTGATGCACGACGATGACGTCGACCGCACCTCCAACGGACAAGGCCCGGCCGCCGCCAAGACCTACGCGGAACTCGCGCAGCTGGACTTCGGCAGCTGGCACTCGGCCGCCTACGCCGGCGAGCCGTTGCCCACCTTTGCCGCCGTGGCCCGCTACACGGTCGCCAACCACATCGCCAGCAACGTCGAGATCAAGCCCTGCCCGGGCCGCGAAGCCGAGACCGGCGCCGCCGTCGCGCTGGCCTGCAAGCAGTTGTGGCAAGGCGCCAGCACGCCCCCGCTGCTGTCTTCCTTCGCCGAAGAAGCGCTGCAAGCCGCGCTGGAAGTGGCGCCCGAGCTGCCGCGCGCGCTGCTGGTAGAGAAAGTCCCCGCCGATTGGCGCGAACGCCTGGTCAAATACGACTGCGTCGCGCTGAACATCAACCAGAAAGACGCAACCCGCGAACTGATCGACGCCGTGCATGCCGCCGGCTACCGGATCGCGGCCTGGACCGTCAATGACCCCGAACGCGCCCGCTTGCTGCTGGACTGGGGCATCGACGGCATTTTCACCGACGAGCTGGCCGCGATCCGGCCGGCCGCCTGAGGCAGAACGCCCCGTGTTCAGTTACCGCCACGCCTTCCACGCCGGCAACCACGCCGACGTGCTCAAGCACGCCATCCTGGTTCACACCCTGGATTACTTCAACAAAAAGGACGCGCCCTATTGGGTCGTGGACACCCACGCCGGCGCAGGCCTCTACAACCTGGAAGGCGACTGGGCGAACAAGACCTCGGAATTCGTGGACGGCATCGGCCGCCTGTGGGAAGCCAAGGACTTGCCGCCGCTGTTGGCCGACTATGTTGCCCGCATCCGCGACTACAACACCAACGGTCGCCTCAAGCGCTACCCCGGTTCGCCGTGGCTGGCGCTTGACGTGATGCGCCCCTCGGACCGCCTGCGGCTGTTCGAGATGCACCCGACCGAAATCGACACGCTGGTCGTCAACCTGGAACACCAGGGCCGCGCGGCGCAGCGCCAGACCACAATCTACGGCGATGATGGCTTCGAAGGCGTCAAGGCCCTGCTGCCGCCGCCCACGCGCCGCGGCATGGTGCTGATCGACCCGTCGTACGAAGACAAGCACGACTACCGCCGCACGCTGATCACCGTGAAGGAATGCGTCAAGCGCTTTGCCACCGGCACCATCGCCGTCTGGTATCCGCTGGTGCAACGCCGCGAAGCCAGCGAAATGGCGCGCCACTTCGAGAACCTGAAGGTCAAGAGCTGGCTGCACGCCACCCTGACCGTCAAGAAGGCGACCATCGACGGCTATGGCCTGCACGGCAGCGGCATGTTCCTCATCAACCCGCCCTGGACACTCCACGAAGGCTTGAAGCAAGCCATGCCGTACCTCGCCCGCGAACTGGGCCAGGACGAACGGGCCGGCTTCACGCTGCAGTACCGCGAAAACCCCTTCCCGGTTCCGAAGAAGCAGTCGGACGAATAAGTCGGATAGACGATGAAAATGGGCCGCAACATTGCGGCCCATTTCCGTTACGACCCATATCGTTGGTTTAGGACGCCGATCAGGCCGTCGCGTTCTCCGATTCCTCGCTGCGCAGCGCCTCCTGGGCGCGGGCCAGTTTGGCCGCCGCATCACGCAACGCCGTACGCAGGCCCTCTTCGATCACGGGATGGTAGAACGGCATTTCCAGCATGCGCGCCACGGTCAGCTCCTGCTGCACCGCCCAGGCCAGCAAGTGGCCAATGTGCTCGGCGCTGGGTCCGACCATTTCGGCACCCAGGAAACGGCCCGTCGCGATGTCGGCGTATACGTGCAGCATGCCCTTGTTCTTCAGCATCACGCGTGACCGGCCCTGATCGCTGAAATCCACTTCGCCGATCACGAAGGTGCCCGGGACCAGCCGTCCGTAGCCCTGCCCCGCCAGCGCGATCTGCGGATCCGAGAACACCACTGCCAGCGGCGCGCGCCGCAAGCCCTGGCGCACCTCGGGAAAGCGCGCGGCGTTTTCGCCTGCGATGCGGCCTTCATCGGCGGCTTCGTGCAGCAGCGGCGCATCGGCATTGGCGTCGCCAGCGATGAAGATGGGCGAATCGCCCGCCTGCATCGTTTCCCGGTCGAACATCGGCACCCCGTGCGCATTCAACTCGAGCGAGGTGTTCTCCAGGCCCAGGCCGTCCACATTGGCGCGGCGCCCCGTGGCGACCAGCGCGTAGTCGAAGCGTTCGGTGCGTTCGCTATTGTCCAGCGTCACGTAGCGCACTTCCACTTCGTCGCCGACGCGGGTGGTCTCCAGCACGCGGGCATCCGGGTCCAGATAGAACTCGCGCTGGAAGATCTTGCGTGCATTCAGGCGCACCTGCGGATCGCTGATGCCGCCCAGGCTGCCGCTTACGCCGAAGACGCGCACGTCCACGCCCAGCCGCGCCAGCGCCTGGCCCAATTCCAGACCGATCACGCCGGGGCCGAAAACGGCGACGCGACGCGGCAAGTCATCCCAGGCGAAGACGTCGTCATTCACTACCAGGCGATCGCCCAGGGCCCGGAACGGCGGCGGCACCGACGGGCGCGAACCCGTGGCGATGACCACGCGGGTGGCATGCACTTCGGTGTGGTCGTCGACCCGCAGCACCGTGTCGGACACGAAACGCGCATAGCCGCGCAGCTTGTCCTCGGCCGGAATGTTCTCCACGCCTTCCAGCACGAAGCCGACGAAGCGGTCCCGTTCGCGCTTGACGCGGTCCATCACTTCCACGCCGTCCACCGAGATTTCGCCGCTGACGTGCACGCCGAAGGCTTCCGTATGGGCCGCGTTGTGGGCGGCTTCCGCCGCGGCGATCAGCAGCTTGGACGGCATGCAGCCCACGCGGGCGCAGGTCGTGCCGTATGGGCCGCCCTCGATCAGCAGCGCGCGCTTGCCCGCCGCTTTCGCGGCGCGATAAGCCGCCAGGCCGGCGGTGCCGGCGCCAATGACGGCGACATCAGTGTGCAGAGTTTTCATGACTGGGTATCCCCCATGTTGCGGGTAGCAAGGATTCAAAGGCGAGTTCCGCCTTGTTGCGCATCCTCGGGACGAACAGCGTCCGGCGACGCCAACGAAGGGCCGCGCAAGGAATGCGGTAAGGGTGCGTAAAAAGGGAAGCTCGTGCCGGCGGCAACGGTGCGGTCAACCTGCAACCGCGCCGTTGCGCCGGCCGGGCGCGGGGATTGCCCCCGCCCGGCTGACAGACTTAGGCGAAATGCGCCTTCAGGTCTTCCAGGCCGCCAACCAGCGAGCCGTTGATGAACACCTGGGGAGCGGTGCCCTTGCCGGACACGGCGCCGATCACACGGCCGCGGACCTTGTTTTCCAGCGGGATTTCGATCGGGGCGTAGCCCTTTTCTTCCAGCAGCGCCTTGGCTTCCACGCAGAACGGGCAGCCCGGCTTGGAGAACACAACCACCTGGTCGGGCTTCTTGGCCGTCGGGGCGATGTGCGCCAGCATGGTGTCGGCGTCCGACACTTCAAACGGGTCGCCTTCCTTTTCGGGTTCGATGAACATCTTCTGGACGACGCCGTCCTTCACCAGCATCGAATAGCGCCAGCTGCGCTTGCCGAAGCCCAGGTCGCTCTTGTCGACCAGCATGCCCATGCCTTCGGTGAAGGCGCCGTTGCCGTCGGGCAGCAGCGTGATATTGGCCGATTCCTGGTCCCTGGCCCATTCGTTCATGACGAAGGTGTCGTTGACCGACACGCAGACGATGCTGTCCACGCCGGCGTTGAAGAACGCGGGGGCCAGTTCGTTGTAGCGCGGCAGGTGGGTCGACGAGCAGGTCGGCGTGAAAGCGCCGGGAAGCGAGAAGACGACAACCGTCTTGTTCTTGAACAGATCGTCGGTCGTGACCTTCTTCCACGTGTTGTCCTCACGGACGGGGAACGTTACGTTCGGAACACGTTGGCCTTCGCGGTTTTGCAGCATTCAATCTCTCCTTGGGTAGCGGGGTTTGTTTAACCACCATGGAAAGAATGATAAATCCTGGCTATCAATTAATCAAATTTAATAAACTAACTTGATCGATAGTTTTTAGCAATTAAGAAATAACTGCCGAAAAGCCAGGCCTATCATACCCTGGCTGTCCGGCGGGCGGCATTACAGGCGCGTCGGTTCGTAGCCCGCGTCGCGGATGGCGGCTTCGAGCTTGTCGGCCTGGTCCGTGCCCGTGATGGTGACGCGGTGCGTCGGCAGATCCACCGCCACGGTCGCGCCCGGCGCCGCCTGGCTCACCGCACCGGTGATGGTCTTCACACAATGGCCGCAGGTCATGTCGGGCACTTGGAATTCGATGCTCATGGTTTTTCTCCGGAAATTTCAAGGCGGTGGGCAACCCTTTGCACACCATGGACCACAGCTTAAACATTCCCACAATGGCAAGGTCAAGCGTAGAATGGGCCTTGACCTTCCCATTATGGGAAGGTCAACACTGGACATTCCACTTCGGAACCAGCCTGGCCCGCCCTACGCGCGCCGGGCAAGCCTGACCCAAGGAGCCTGACATGAATATCGGAGAAGCTGCAAAGAGCTCGGGCATTTCCGCCAAGATGATCCGCTATTACGAGAGCATCGGCCTGATCGGCCCGGCAGTGCGCACGGACTCCGGCTACCGCGTCTATGGCGACCACGACCTGCACACGCTGCGCTTCGTGCGTCGCGCCCGTGACCTGGGATTTTCAGTGGAGCAGATGAACGAGTTGCTGGCCCTGTGGAAAGACCGCAGCCGCGCCAGCGCCGACGTCAAACGCATTGCGCTGGGGCATGTCGAGGAACTGGAGCGCAAGGCCGAGGCGCTGCGCGACATGGCCGCCACCTTGAAGCACCTGGCGCACAACTGCCATGGGGACGACCGGCCCGACTGCCCGATTCTGGAAAACCTGGGGCGCTCACACTAAGGCCGGCCGCGCAAGAACGACGGGCCGGGACTGTCCCGACCCGTTGCGCAGCATCAGCCCTGAGGCTGGCTGGCGTCTTCGGAAGCCTGTTCGGCCTCGGCGGCAACGCGGGCGTGGTACGCATCCGTCGCCGCCTGCTTGGCAGCCGCCTTCTCTGCGGCGGCGGCAGCCTTGGCCTCTTCCGCTGCCACCGCATCCGCCGCCGCCTGGATGGCGCGCTGGCGCGCGCGTTCCTTCACTTCCAGCACGCCTGCGGCGTCCAGCGATTCAAACACCGCAATCGATTCCACATGGCCCGTGTGCGGGAACATGTTGATGACGCCGGCGCTCTTCAACACGTAGCCGCCTTCATGCACCAGGATGGCGGCGTCGCGCGCCAGCGTGGCCGGATTACAGGACACGTAGACGATGCGGCGCGGACGCTCTTCGGCAGACAGTTCCGACAAGGCTTGCGACACCGCATGCGCACCTTCGCGCGGCGGATCGATCAGCATGCGGTCGAAGTAGCCCAGGCTGCGCAGCCAGTGCGCATCCACCTCGAACAGGTTCAGCGTGGCGAAGCTGGTGCGGTCGCCCAAGCCGTGGCGCGACGCGGCGTCGAACGCGCGGTCGGTCAGCGTCTTGCTGCCTTCCACGCCCACCGCTTCGCGGCCTTGCGTGGCCAACGGCAAGGTGAAGTTGCCCAGGCCGCAGAACAGGTCGGCCACGCGGTCGGTGGGCTGCACGTCCAGCAGTTTCAGCGCGCGCGACACCATCGCGCGGTTGATGGCGTGGTTGACCTGCGTGAAATCGGTCGGCCGGTACGGCATGCGCAGGCCGAATTCCGGCATCGTGTAGGCCAGCGTGTCACCATGCTCGCGTTCCATGGGGTGCACGGTCTCGGGGCCCTTGGACTGCAGCCACCATTGCACGTTGTGCTCGGCGGCGAAAGCACGCAGGATGGCGATGTCGCCATCGGTCAGCGGCAGCAGATGGCGCAGCACCAGCGCCGTCACGCCTTCGCCCAGCGACACTTCGATCTGGGGCATGCGGTCCGGCGCGGACATCGATGCGATCATCGCGCGCAGCGGCATCAGCAGGTCGCTGACGTGGCGCGGCAGCACGTGGCATTCGCGCATGTCGGCCACGTAGCTGCTCTTGCGTTCATGAAAACCGACCAGCACGCCGCCCTTTTTCGGCACGACGCGCACCGACAGGCGCGCGCGGTAGCGGTAGCCCCAGGTCGGGCCTTGCAGCGGCGGCAGGATCAGCGCGGGGCGCAGCTTGCCTACGTGCCAAAAGGTGTCTTCCAGCGACCGCTGCTTGATGGCCACTTGCGTGCTGGGCTCCAGGTGCTGCATGGCACAGCCGCCACAGACCCCGAAGTGCGGGCAGCGCGGCACGACCCGCTGCGACGAGGGGCGCATCACCTGATCCACGCGGGCGATTTCGTAAGACGGCTTGCGGCGCAGCGTCACGGTGGTGACCCGTTCACCCGGCAGGGCCCCTTCCACGAACACCACTTTCCCGTCGCGACGGGCGATCCCCCTGGCTTCCAGGTCCAGGGACTCGATACTCAAAACGTCTGACATCTCACGCAGTCCAGAATTACACGCAACCCAATATTGTAGAAGGACTCTGGCCATTCGCGAAAACGGTCTTTCACGGGGCCGGACCGCCCCGCCGGACGGACGTGTTTCAGGCGGGCTGGCGCCCTGGTGACCGCGCCGACTGCAGCCACAACGCCCCCATGGCCGCGACCGCCGCCGCTGCGCCGGCCAACGGCAGCGCCGGCAAGCCAGCCCAAGCGATCGTCAGGCTGCCCAGCCCGCCCCCTACCGCCGTTCCCAGATTGAACGACGCGATGTTCAGCCCCGCCGCCACGGCCGTGGACTCAGGCACATGGCGTTGGGCCAGCTTCAGCAGCCGCAGCGTCAGCACGGTCACGATGCAGAAGAACACCAGCCCCAGCGCGCCGGCCAAAGCCACGACCGCCCAACCGGACTGCCGGAACCCGTACAGGCCGAGCAACGTCGCGGTCAGCCCGGCCAGCGCCAGCAACGCCGCGCGGTCCGCATCCATCTTGTCGACCAGATAGCCGCCCAGCAGGTTGCCGGCAATGGAGAACACGCCGAACAGCAGCATGGCCGCGCTCAACCGCTGCACGTCCGCCCCCGTCACCTGCAGCAGATACGGCGAAACAAAGGTGAAAAAGCAGAACGTTGCCACGCTGACCAACGCGCCCACGCCGGCGGTCATCAGCATCCTGGGGTGCGTGATGGCCCGCAAGCCCGCGCCCACACTGGGCCGGTTCGCCGCGGGTGCAGGAGACACGCCCTTGCCGGGCATGCACCACAGCAGTCCGCCCAAGCCGATCAGCGCCAGCACGCCGATCGCCGCGAAAACGGCCCGCCACGACCAGATGCTGCCCAGAAAGGTGCCCAGCGGCACCCCGAGCGCCAGCGCCAGCGTCAGGCCGATCCACACCACGGCGACAGCGCGCCCGGCGCGCGCCTCATCCACGAGCCGGGTCGCGGCGTCCGACGCCACCGCCATGAAGACCCCATGGGCCAGTCCCACCACGAAGCGCACGCCCAGCAGGATCGGCAAGGTGCCCGACAGGCTCATCAAGCCACTGCCCACGGCCAGGACGGCCATGGACCACGCCAGGGTGCGGCGGTCGCGCCAATGGGCCACCAGCGCAGGGATCAACGGCGCGCCGATCGCGGCGCCGAAGGCGTAGGCGGCAATGGAGGTCCCGACCGCCTCGATCTTGGCGTGCAGGCCATCGGCCATCGCCGACACCAGGCCGGCCACCACGAATTCAGACAGGCCGAATGCAAAGGTGCAGACGGAAAAAACATAGACAGCAACAGGCATGGCACGCTCAAACTCGACAAAGACGTGCCGAGCTTAGAGGGCTGCCTACGCGCCGTAAAATATATTATTTATTGCTGAACAAGACGCTGTACGTCTTAATGGCCACGCCCGAGTGATTGCAGCAACGCGTCGACCAAGCGGTCGCGCACCGGGGATGCCCGTTCGAAATTCCACCCGATCAAGAGATCCAGATGCCGCAAAGGCGCCGGCGCGTCGGCTGCGATCGGCCGGAAGACGACATCCACGCCCGCGGTCTGGGCCAACGATGCGGGCAGCAGCGCCACGCCAAAGCCCGCAGCCACCAGCGCCACCACCGTTTGCAACTGCCGCGCTTCCTGCGCCACCCGGGGCACGAAGCCGGCCGACTGGCACAACTGGATCAACTGGTCGTGAAAACCTTGCCCCAAGCGCCGCGGCGATGCGACGAAGGGCTCGTCTTTCAGGGCGGACAGCGCCACCACGGCATTGCCCGCCAAGGGGTGCGCCGCCGGCAAGGCCACATGAATCGGTTCGCGCAGCAAGGTCTCGAACCGCAGACTCGGCGTCGTAGCGCCCGGCGTGCGCATGAATCCGATGTCCGCGCGGCCCGCTTCCAGGGCCTGCACCTGCTCATGCGTCGTGGCCTCCTGGAGCGTGAACGCGACAGCCGGATGCGTGCTGCGGAAATCGCGCAGCGCGCGCAGCAGCGAGGCATACGGCGCGATGTTGATGAAGGTGAGCGTCAGGTGCCCATCCATCCCCTGGGCCACGCGGCGCGTATGCGCCACGCCTTCTTCCAGCGCATCCAGGATGCGCCGGGCAGACTCCAGGAATGCGGCGCCCGCCGGCGTCAATGCCACACTGCGGTTGGTGCGTTCAAACAGCGTCGCGCCGATCTCGCCTTCCAGCCGGCGGATCGCCTGGCTGAGCGGCGGCTGCGCCATATGCAGGCGCTCTGCCGCTCGATTGAAGTGCAGCGTTTCCGCGACGGCGACAAACTGCCGCAACAAGCGGGTTTCGATCATTGAGACGCCCACCGTCGGTCAGGGGTCAGTCCAACTCGGCCCGGGAGAACAGGTCCTGGATCTGCCTCCAGTCTTCACATGCGGCCTTGAAGCCGACGATGAAGGCCTTCAGCGCTTCGCTGTCGGAAGAATAGGCGCAGAACGTGTCCGCTTCGGGATCAAAATCAATCTGTTCAGAGAGCTCGGGCATTTTTTCATTCAGAAAGACCAGCGCCAATGACGCCCAGTCGTAGCCCGAACCCACAAAACCCTCTTGCCTGCGGCGGCGGAAGACCTCTTCCTTGTACTCCCCAACGGTGAGGATGACTGAAAAGCTGCCTTCGTATTCCATCCAGGAAAAAGGCTTGATTGATTCTTCGAAATCGATGGTCACTGCGCTCAAAGCTCCTTGAATAGCCTGCCGCCCCGGTGGCGGCATGGGTCAACACCGCGCAAATATACCTTTGCGCGATGCCGATGGCGCGACCATTAAAGGCAATTATCGAGTTTCCCGCAACGTGAGCGCGGAATCGGGCAACAAGCGGGCCTTCCATGGCGAGAACGCCAGCAGGCTGATTACGGCAAAAACGAACGCGCTGCCGGCGCCATATGCCATCACCCATCCGAAGCCGGACAAGAGCGCGGCCTGCAACGCGCCAGCCCCTTGGCTCAGGTGCGAGAACAGCGCCTCGTGCTCCAGCACGGCCAGGTCGCCGGCGGCAATCTTCTCTGCAAAGAGGCGCAGCCCCGGCCCGTCGGACACCGCCAACGCTTGCGTCAAGTACGCCATGACACCCTCGACCAGGACCAAGCCCATCAAGGCAATGCTGAAGGCCAGGGACGTCATCCGTGCGCTCATGTCGGCGCCCGACGCCATCCCGGCCCGCTCGCGCGAGACCGCGGCCGTGATCGTGTTGGCCACCGGCGTGTTCGTCAGCCCCAGGCCCATGCCGGCGACGACGCAGCCCGGCAGGATCCACCAGCCGGGTTGCGCAGAATGGCTGCCGAACGCCATCAGAAGGAAACCTGAACCGATGAGGCTCAAGCCAGCGGGAATCACGAATCCCGGGTGATACCGCAAGGACAGTTTTTCCCCGACCGGCGGCATGAAGAGCGTGGGCAAGGTGTAGGCCAGCAGCGCCAAGCCGGTCTGCACGCTGTCGTAGCCCAGCCCGCCGTGGAAATAGATCGGCAGGTAGATGATGAATGGCCAGAAGCTGAGGTTCATCCCTACCGAACCCGCGAGCGCGCCGGAGAAGTTGCGGTTGCGGAACACGGCGAAATCGATCATGGGATGGCGGCTGCGTTTCTCGGCGGCGATGAATCCGATGAAGCTGGCGACCGACAGGCCGATGATGCCCAATGCCACCGGGCTTCCGAAGCCCAGCACCGGACCTTGCGTGACGAACAACACCAGGCAGAACACCGCGACGGAAAGCGTCAGGATGCCCGCGATATCCAGGGGCCGCACTTGCGGATCGCGCGATTCCTCTACCGCGGCGTAGGCCAGGACCAAGGTGATCACCGCCAAACCGCCATGCACCAGGAAAACCCATTCCCAGCTCGCCAGCGCTAGGATGGCGCCGCCCACGATCGGCCCGAAGCCCAGGCCCACGCCGAAGACGATGCCCCACCATGAGAACGCGGCGCCCCGTTCCCGGCCGTCGCGGAACTGGCTGGACAGGATCGCCACCTGGCAGATCAGCATCATCGCGGCGCTCAGCCCCTGAAGAAAGCGCGCCACAATCAGGACCTGGATATCTTCCGTCAGCCCGCACACCAGCGAGGTCACGCCGAAGGCAATGATGCCGACCATGAATAGCCGCTTGCGCCCGTAGCGATCGGCCAGCGTGCCCGTGGCCATCAGGATGGTCGTCATCGCGATGGTGTAGGCGGCCATCACCCACTGGAGCTGCCTGAAGCTGGCTCCCATGGCGTGTTCGATCGTCGACAGGACTGGCGGCACGCTGGATATTTCCAGGCCCAGCATCAGTGCAGAAAGGCAGATGGAGGCCAGGGCGAGCTTGCCCCGGCGCGAAGAGACGGCGGTCATGAGTGAGCATCCAGACTAAGGTGCACGCATGGTAGGCGTCCGCCATCCATTCCACAATGCTATGCTTGGATATATCAGCAACAACAATTTCGGATAGATGATGACCAAGCCTACGCTGGATGTGGACGCCGTCCAGGCCTTCGTGAGCATCGCGGAATTTCGAAGCTTCACGAAAGCGGCGGACGCCCTGGGCACGACCCAAGGCGCGATCAGCGTCAGGCTCAAACGCCTGGAAGACCGCTTGGGCCAGAAGCTGATCGAACGGACGCCGCGGCACGTGCGGCTTTCCGCGCAGGGCGCAACCTTCGTGAACGGGGCGCGTGAATTCCTGGCCGCGCACGACCGCGCGCTGGCGTTGCTGGACGCCGAACGGCGGCATTTCCGGCTGGGCATCGCCTCCCACATCGCGGGCCCGGAAACCCCGACCTTGCTGGCCCGGCTGCACGAACGCGATCCGGCGCTGAGCATCGAGGTCCGGCTGGACAATTCACACACGCTCCTGGACGCGTTCGACAATGGCGACCTGGAAGCCGTGATCGTCGGCCAAGAGGATGACCGCCGCGACGGCGAAGACCTCGGGCCCGAACATTTCGGCTGGTTCGCCGCCCCGAGCTTTGAATGGCGCACCGGCGAACCGCTCAGGCTGGCTGCCTTGATGCCCTGCTGCCAGGTCCGCAACACCGCAATCCAGGCCCTGGATCGGAACGAGATCGCGTGGAACGAGGTCTTCGTAGGCGGCGGCTACGCCGTCATGGCAGCGGTCTCGGCCGGCTTGGCGATCGGCGCCCTGGCTTGCCGCCTGGCGCCGGCCGACACCATCGAAGTCGGCGCACGCTTTTCGTTGCCCGCCCTGCCCGCCTCCCGCATCACGCTGCACTCGACGCTGACGGACTCGCGGTCGCGCGACGCGTTGCGCACGATCGCAGCTGCCTACCGCGAACACGGCAGCGTCAGGCCTAGCGGCATTCGGTGAGCACCCCAACTGTCTCAGTTCGGGCCATCCTTGCCCCTCGCCAGCCCGCGGCTACGATAAGCTCACCCATGGGAACCTTTTCACCCCCTCTCCATTTTAGAAACCTATGAACGAGCAGACCGCCATTCCCGTTTCAGTTGATACCGAGTCCTGCAAAGGCAGGTTCTTTCTCATTGATCCAAGCCTCGGAGGTAATGGTCAGGTTTCGGGGCTGGAGTTTGCGAACGAAGACGCACTGATCCACCCCAGCATGAATATTGTCGAGCGACCGACTGGCGAACCCGATCAGTATCCCGAGCGGCCACATCTGATGCTCGTGCCGGAGAAAGGGGGGCTACCGCGCGACTTTGAAGTGCTGGCAGGCATCTGGGTTGTCTCCGAGGCACTCAGACAGGTATTCCTGCGTGTAGACCCCGAAGCATTCGCATTCGTCCCATGCGACTTCACCCTTGCCGACGGCTCTCCCGGTCCGCAGTACTACCTCTGCAATGTGCTGCGCACACTGAATGCACTGGACGAAGCCCGATCGCGGGTGAAGATCAAGCTTGAGTACGACCCCCAGACTGGCCAGGACGTAAAGCTGTACAGCGTGGTGGGTGGAGCGAGTCTGGTCTTCAAAGCAGACGCCGTGGCAAATGCCCACATCTTTCGCCAAGAGCGCTTGGGTGCTTCTCCTATCTGCGACCGGGTGATGTCTGATGCCCTGGTTGCGGCGAAGTTGAACGGTGTCCGGCTGCGAGACGTAGCGGAGCTCTAAAAAAAGGGGAATTGATGGGGACTGCCCATCAGGCAGTCTCCATCAATCCCCCAAAAGGCCGACGCGTTTTCAAGGCGCCGCCACGGATTGCAATTCAGAACGCGCGCGATACCGAGAAGACCGCGCCCAGACGGCCCGACGGGTGGCCGTATTTGGTGGGCAGCCAGTTGTCCTTGGTGGCCCCGACCGCGGCCAGGCCCAGCACCCAGCCCTTCAAATCCTTCGTCACACCGACCTTGTAGTCGACGTAGTGGCCAATCGAATCGCCGTCCATGTTCGATTGGTTCTTCAGCTTCTGATAGCCCAAGTGGCCAAGCAGGCCCCAGCCATCGCCCAGATCGAACGTAGCCGTGCCGTCCAGGTACCAGGTGCCTTTGCTGTCCGGCGTGCTGAAGAAGTCGCTGGGCGTGTACGAATACTTCAGCGAGTAGTTGCCGTAGGACGCGCCCACGTACAAGTCGGTATTGTTGTAGTTGCCGCCCTTGGGCGAACTGGAGCCCGGGTAGTAGTAGTGCAGCACGCCGGCGTCAAGCGTGAAGCCGCCGCCCACGTCGCCCTTCCAGCCACCGTAGAAATCCATTTCCAGGTTGCCGTCGGTGAACACGAAGTTCGAGACGTTGGAGTTCCAGTTGCCCAGGTAGAAGCCGGAGCTGTGGGTCAGGTCGATACCCAGTTGCACTGCGGGGCGGAAGTCGGTCTGCGAGTAACCGCGGAACCGGTAGTCGCTGGCAATGGTGGCGTTGCCGCTAAGAGAAAAACCGCCCCCCAGATCGGTGGGTTCAGCCTGGGCCGTCGAGGCGAAACAAGCGGCAAGCGCAAAGGGCAAGGCTAGCAACGTCTTCTTCATGGTGCGGAGTCCTGATCGGATTTAACGAGGAGGAGGACGGCCTTGCGGCGCATCCCTCTGACCGGCTTTGCAGCGGTGAGTTACCGGCTCACTTTCCAATAAGCAATGTCCGTGCCAGGTTTCAAGCGGGTGACAATCGGCTGTCGGACCGTTGAATCCCGCTTGCCATGCACCAGAAGCGTGCAGGTGCTCCGCCTCCATTTGCGGCCCGTGCGTCAAAACGGGGAATCTGCGCCAAAGTGGAGCGCCGTAACCTCGCCCACAGCAAAAAAACCCCGGTCCGCGCAATGCGCGTCCGGGGTTTTGCGTCAGGCCGCGGCGCCTTCCGGCGCCACGTACGGCAGGCTTAGCTGGCCGACTGCGGGGGCGGCGGCGGGGGAACGTCGCCGGCAGCCGGCGGAGCAGGCGGCGCACCGCGGCCCTTGCCGCCATGGCGCCCTTCCATCTTGGCGTGGCGCTCCTGCATCTTGGCTTCGCGGTCCTTCACCAGCTTTGTCACTTGGCCGCGCTGCGTGTCATTCAGGCTGTCCCAGACGGCGAGCCACTGGTCACGCACCTGTTGGCCCTGCGCACGGAACTGGTCACGCGTCTGGTCCGATTGCGCCATCAGGGCGCGCGGATCCAGCTTGCCGCTGTCCAGCTGCGACTTCAAGAGGTCGTGGCGCTTCCCGCCGGAAGCGCGCATGGCTTCGTGCAGGCTGCGCTGGCCGTCCTGCGCGGTCTTGAACAGCGCTTGCTGCTTGTCATCCAGCTTCAGTTGATCGACCTGCGCCTTGGAGACGGGGCCGATGCCGGGGATGAACAGGCCGTCGCGCATGCCCTTGTGGAATTCGCCACGTGGGCCGTGGTGCATGGCGGCCGGGCCACCATCAGCGGGAGGAGGCGGCGCAGCCATGACGGAACCGGCCACCAGACCGCCCGTCGCGGCGACAAATGCAAGAGCGGCCAAATTGGAGCGAATAGCGAATCGGGACATGTTGTGTCTCCTGAAAGTGAAGAAAGCGAGACCATTGTGCGATCCGCCCGGTTTCAACCGGGTTTCGTCCCCGCCATCCATGTTTCAGTCGATTGCGCATCCACCAGACGTGAAGACGGGGCCTTGCCGGCCCCGTGCTTCGTCCCCGCGAGCCCTGCGCAACGCGTCAGGGCGCGTCCCAGGCCGCCATGTATTCCTTCCAGTGCGGCGCGTCGCTGGCGGACAGCGTGTCGCGCACCAACGCGATTTCCGCGTCGTAGGCGGTGCGGTCCAGTTCGCCGCGCAAGAAGCGGAAGCGGCAGTACACCAGCCACGTGTTGACGACGTCGGTCTCGCAATAGGCGCGGACTTCGTCGGCACGGCCCGTGCTCCAGGCCTCCCAGACCTTGCTGCCGTCCATCCCGAGCTTGCCGGGAAAGCCGCACAGCTTGGCCAGGTCATCCAGCGGCGCGTTGGCGCGGCCGTTGTACTTGGCCAGCACGTCCATCAAGTCCAGATGGCGCGTGTGGTAGCGGGCGATGTAGTTGTTGAACTTGAAGTCGCGGTCTTCTTCGCCCATGTCCCAGTAGCGCGGCGCGGGCACGCCCAGGATCAGGCTGCGGTAATGCAGGACCGGCAGGTCGAAACCCGATCCGTTCCAGCTCACCAGCTTGGGCGTGTAGCGCTCGATGGTCTTGAAGAAGCCCGCCAGCAAGGCGGCTTCGGGATCATCGGGCTGGCCCAGCGTCTTGACGCGAAACCCCTGGTCGTCGCGGAACACGCAGCCCACCACCGCCACCTTGTGCAGGTGCAGCGGCAGGAAATCGTGGCCGACGGCTTCGCGGCGGGCGGTCAGCGCGCGTTCGACCACTTCCTGGTCAGGTACCTCGGCGCCCCAGCCGTTGAGCTTGCGCAGCCCATCGGCGTCGGGGATCGTTTCAAGGTCAAATACCAGGGTTGGCGTCATTTGGCGGGCAGGTACTGCATCGGGTCGACCGGCGTGCCTTGGCGACGGATTTCGAAATGCAGGCGCGGCGACGTGGTGTCGCTTTGGCCAAGTTCGGCGATCTTGGCGCCGCGCTTGACGTTCTGGCCCGTCTTCACCAGCAAGGCGCGGTTATGCGCGTAAGCGGTGATGAAACCGTTCTGGTGTTCGACGATGATCAGGTTGCCCAGGCCACGCACGCCGTTGCCGCTGTACTTGACCAGGCCATCCGCCGCGGCGGTGATCGGGTCGCCCAGCGCGCCGGAAATGTCGATGCCCTTGCTGCTGGCGTTGAAGGTCTGCACGATCGCGCCGTTGGCGGGCCATGCCCAGTTGATGACGCTGGCATCCGCTGCGCGCGGCGAGGGCTTGACCTCGACCGGGGCAGGCGCCGGCGTAGCCGACGAATCAGGCGGAGGCAGAGATGCGACCGGCGCTTCGGGTTGATCCAGCGGCCGCGGTTGCGGCTTGGTGCTGGCGATGGGCGCGGATTGCGCGCCGCCGCCCGACCCGCCGGACATCTTCAGGACCTGGCCGACCGAGATCTGGTTGGGGTCGCTGAGGTTGTTCCAGCGCTTGACGCTTTCGATGTCCACATTGTTGGCACGGGCGATCTTGTAGAGCGTGTCGCCCGGCTTGACCACATAGCTGCCGCCCGGCTGAGCCGCCGGTGCGGGTTGCCCGCCGGTCATGTCGACCACCGGTGCACGAGTTCCTTTCGATGCGCAGCCGGCCAAAATGGCCAGGCTGAGCGCCCCCGCGATAAAGAGCGGGCGGCGCAGGCGCGTCATGGACGCGCCCATAGTCATATCGGTCAGTTGCAACTGCCCGTTGAGCATACGTTTCTCCTGTTTGCTCAAGATTGTATTCCGGCGCGTAGCGGCACAAAGCGCACGGCCTCTAATTCAGTTCGTTTCCAGCTGGCCGCGCCAGTGCGTTCGATCAGCACCAGGCGCTGGTTCGAGCCCCCTTCGGGGGCGATGAGGCGTCCACCCGGCGCAAGCTGCGTGAGCAGCGCTTGCGGAATGGCCAGGCCAGCGGCAGCCACAACGATAGCATCGAACGGGGCCACGCCGGGCAGGCCCAAGGTGCCGTCGCCATAGATCAGTCGAATCCGAGTGGTCAGCCGCAAGGCGCGCAGATGCTCGCGCGCGAGCTCGTAGAGTCCGCGGATGCGTTCAATCGAATGGACCTCGCGCACGAACTGCGCAAGCACCGCCGCCTGATAGCCGCAACCCGCGCCCACTTCGAGCACACGGGTTGGCGTGCGGTCTTCACACACGGCGGCGATCATGCGCGCCACGACCCAGGGCTGCGAGATGGTCTGCGAATGGCCGATGGGCAAGGCGGCGTCTTCATACGCGCGGCTGGCCAGCGCTTCATCGACGAACAGATGGCGCGGCACGGCGGACATGGCGTTCAGCACGCGCTCGTCGGTGACGCCCTGGCTGCGCAGACGCTGCACCATCGCCTGGCGCAGGCGGTCGGAGTTCAGGCCCAGGTTGCCGCCGGCAGCCGCCACGGGCGCCTGGGGCTGGCGCGGCAAGGTCGCCGCGGAAATGCGGGTATTGCTATTGGCGGGCGTGACGCCGGGGCTGAGCCGGCCGGAGTCATAGCGGACCGGGCTGGGCCGGCCCGGCACCGCCTGGGACACATCGGGTTGGCTTATGCGTTTGCGCATAGCGGCTCTGCCCAAGTGCGGATTTCATCCAGTTGGCTGTGCTGGGTCAGGTCCAGGCGCAGGGGCGTGACCGACACCGTGCCCTGCTCCACCGCGTGGAAATCCGTGCCCGGGGTGGCATCGGCGGCCAGGCCGACCGGGCCGATCCAGTAGACCGTGTCGCCGTAGGGCGTCGTGGTGCGCACCACAGGCTGCGACGGGTGCCGCTTGCCCAGGCGTGTGACCGCGAAACCGTGCATGTCCTCGAAACGCCGGTTGGGGATGTTGACGTTGAGCAGAACCGGCGCCGCCAGGGGCTTTGCCAGGTGCCGTTCGACGACCAGCCGGGCGGCGCGCGCCGCGGAATCGATGTGCTCCCAGCCTTTTTCGGCCAGCGAGAACGCGATGGCGGGAATGCCGAACAGATAGCCTTCGCTGGCGGCGGCGACCGTGCCGGAATACAGCGTGTCGTCGCCCATGTTGGCGCCGTTGTTGATGCCGGACACGACCAAGTCCGGACGCGTGTCCATCAGCCCCGTCAGCGCCACGTGGACGCAATCCGACGGCGTGCCGTTCACGGCGATGAAGCCGTTGGACGCGGTGCGCACCGACAGGGGCCGGTTCAGCGTCAGGGAGTTGGAGGCGCCGCTGTGGTTGGTCTCGGGCGCGACGACGGTTAAATCGCCCAAGCCTTGCAGCGCCGCTACCAGCGCTTCGAGCCCAGGGGCCGAGTAACCATCATCGTTCGAAACCAGAATTCGCATTGTGCATCCGAAAGAAAATAAAACGCGGGTGGACGTGTCGGATTGTACCGTCCGCAGCCCTACCCTGTATGTCCGTCTTGCCACCGCCTGTCGGCCGAGGCGCCGGCGCCACGCTCGATAACCCGTAGCCAGGGGTGGCGCCCGGCGCGGTAGAATCCGCGCCATTACGACAACAACGGACTCCCTTTCCATGGCGATTACCGAACCCTCCCTGGTGTTCACCGCTGCGCTCATCGTGCTGGCCTACCTGATCGGCTCCGTGCCGTTCGCAGTGGTCGTCAGCAAGCTGATGGGGCTGCAAGACCCCCGTAGCTACGGGTCCAAGAACCCCGGCGCCACCAATGTGCTGCGTACCGGCAACAAGACGGCCGCCGCGCTGACCTTGCTGGGCGACGCCGCAAAGGGATGGTTCGCGATCTGGCTGGCCGAAAGGCTGGCCCCGGGCATGGCCCCCACCGGCCTGGCCCTCGTGGCCCTGGCCGCTTTCGTCGGGCACCTGTACCCCATTTTCCTGGGGTTCAAGGGCGGCAAGGGCGTGGCGACCGCGCTGGGCGTGCTGGTGGCCATCCAACCGTGGCTGGCCGTGGCGACCGCAGCCACCTGGCTGATCATCGCGGTGTTCTTCCGCTACTCGTCCCTGGCCTCGCTGGTGGCGGCGTTCTTCGCCCCGGTGTATTACGTCTTCGGTTCGGGGCTGGCCTGGTACGCGCAACCGGCGATGGGTGTGGCGCTGGCCGTGATCGGCGTGCTGCTGTTCTATCGCCACCGCGCGAACATCACCCGCCTGATCCAGGGCACCGAAAGCAAGATCGGCGGCAAGAAGAAGTAAGCCTTGCCCCCAACGGAAATGGGCGGCCTGGCCGCCCATTGTCATGTCTGCAAACCCGTTCAAGCGATATCGGCCAAGTCCCAGCGCGGCTTGACAGTAAAGCTGTGCGCATCCGGATCCAGCGTCACGAGCCCCGCTTTCACCCGCTCGGCCGCCGCGAAAGCGATCATCGCGCCATTGTCGGTACACAGCTCCAGCGGCGGGAAATAGGCTTGTGCGCGCAGCGGCTTCAACGCCGCGGCCAGCTTGGCGCGCAGCAGCTGGTTCGCCCCCACGCCGCCCGCCACCACCAGCCGGCGCAGGCCGGTCTGCTTCAAGGCCTTGATGGATTTGGCCGCCAGCACGTCGACGATCGCGCCCTGCGTGGCCGCCGCCAGGTCGGCGCGGGTCTGGTCGTCCAGACCGCCGTCCTTTTCCGCGGCCTTGACCCGGGTCAGCACGGCGGTCTTCAAGCCACTGAAGCTGAAATCCAGGTCGCCGCTGTGCAGCATCGGGCGCGGCAGTTCAAAGCGCGACGCATCGCCCTGCCCGGCCAGCTTGGCCAGGGCCGGGCCGCCGGGATAGCCAAGCCCCATCAGCTTGGCCGATTTGTCGAAGGCTTCGCCGGCGGCATCGTCCAGCGTTTCGCCCAGCAATTCGTAGCGCCCCACGCCATCCACGCGCATCAGCTGCGTATGGCCGCCGGACACGAGCAGCGCCACGAAGGGGAAATCGGGCCGCGGATCGGCCAGCATGGGCGACAGCAGGTGGCCTTCCAGGTGATGGATGCCGATGGCCGGCAAGTGCCGAGACCAGGCGAACGACTGCGCCACGCTGGCGCCGACGAGCAAGGCGCCCGCCAGGCCCGGGCCGGCCGTATAGGCCACGGCGCCGATGTCGGACATCTGCAGGCCAGCCTCTTCCAGCACTTGGCGGGTGAGCGGCACGACGCGGCGGATGTGGTCGCGCGAGGCGAGTTCCGGCACCACGCCACCGTATTCCTGGTGCATGGCGATCTGGGTATGCAGCGCGTGCGCGAGCAGTCCCCGTTCCGTACAGACGGCTGCGACACCGGTTTCGTCGCAGGAGCTTTCAAAGCCGAGAATAATCATGGCGGCAGAGTTTACAACTGATGCGAAAATACGCCTGTTTTTGAAATCGCGGGGGCCATCCGGCACCCGCCCACAACAACCTACAAGCCTGCAAACACACTGGGGACTCGAATGCTGGAGAAGCTATTCAAGCTGCGTGAACACGGGACCACCGCGCGCACCGAGATCGTGGCCGGTCTGACGACCTTCCTGACGATGTCATACATCATCTTCGTCAATCCGGACATCCTGTCGTCCACCGGCATGGACCGCGACGCCGTTTTCGTGGCCACCTGCCTGGCCGCCGCGCTGGGTTCGCTGGTGATGGCCCTGATCGCCAACTGGCCGATCGGCATGGCCCCCGGCATGGGCCTGAACGCGTTCTTCGCCTTCACCGTCGTCAAGACGATGGGCTACACCTGGGAGCAGGCGCTGGGCGCCGTGTTCATCTCGGGTGTGATCTTCCTGATCCTGACGATCTCGGGCATTCGGGTCTGGCTGGTGAAGGGCATCCCGCATTCGCTGCGCAGCGCCATCGCCGCAGGCATCGGGCTGTTCCTTGCCATTATCGCGCTATCGAGCGCCGGCATCGTCGTCGCCCATCCGGCCACCAAGGTCTCTTTGGGCAACCTGACGACGCACGGTCCGCTGTTCGCGATCCTGGGCTTTTTCATCATCGCGTCGCTGGACGCGCTGCGCGTGCGCGGCGCGATCCTGATCGGCATCATCGTCGTCACCGTGCTGTCGATGGCGCTGGGCTACAACGAGTTCAAGGGCATCTTCTCGGCCCCGCCCAGCCTGGCCCCCACCTTCCTGAAGCTGGACATCCTGGGCGCGCTGCATAGCGGCTTCGTGCACGTGATCCTGGTGTTCGTGCTGGTCGAAGTGTTCGACGCCACCGGCACGCTGGTGGGCGTGGCCAAACGCGCCGGCCTGGTGCCGGAAGGCCGCCCCAACCGCCTGGGCCGCGCGCTGTTCGCCGACAGCACCGCTATCGTCGCCGGCTCGGCGCTGGGCACCAGCAGCACCACCGCCTTCGTGGAAAGCGCGTCGGGCGTGCAGGCCGGCGGCCGCACGGGCATGACCGCGCTGGTCGTGGCCCTGCTGTTCCTGGCCGCGCTGTTCATTTCGCCCCTGGCCGGCGCCGTGCCCGCCTACGCCACCGCGCCCGCCCTGCTCTACGTGGCCGGCCTGATGATGCGCGAACTGATCGACATCGACTGGAACGAAGTCACGGAAGCCACACCCGCCGCCCTGACCGCGCTGGTGATGCCCTTCACGTACTCCATCGCCAACGGCATCGCCTTCGGTTTCATCAGCTACGTGGTGCTGAAGACGGCTACCGGCAAGGTCCGCGACGTGCACCCGGCCACGTGGCTGGTGGCAGTGCTGTTCGTGATCCGCTACGCGTTCTTCCCCGAATAAGCCTTTCCGGGGCCACCCGCCCAAAAAGCCGCCCGGCGCCCTGCCGCGGCGGCTTTTTTGTGGGTAACGCCTGCGCAGCGTTGGGGGGGCAGCAAGCACGCAACGCCTGCGCAGCGTGGGGGTCTCCTCCACCAATCGTCGCGATAGCCCCTGGCAATACAACCCGCCCGGCCATAAGGTTGCTGCGGCCCCAGGTTGAATTCGCCGATACACTCCCCATGTATCACGGTATATGGAGTTCACCTTGCGCCTTGCCCGCTTTGCCACCGCGTTGCCCCCCTGTTCCGCCCGTCTTCCGGAGATGTCCGCATGAGCACCCTTGCGCGCATCCCCTTTTCGGTCCTGGACCTGGCCCCTATTGTGCATGGCCGTGACGCGGCCGACGCCTTCCGCAACACCGTGGCCGTGGCTCAGCATGTGGAGCGCCTGGGCTACAAGCGTTTCTGGCTGGCTGAACACCACAACATCAACGGCGTGGCGTCCAGCGCGACGGCGGTACTGATCGGCCACGTGGCCGGCCACACCAGCACGCTGCGGGTCGGTTCGGGCGGCATCATGCTGCCCAACCATGCCCCGCTGATCATTGCGGAACAGTTCGGCACCCTGGAAACGCTCTATCCGGGCCGTATCGACCTGGGCCTGGGCCGCGCGCCCGGCAGCGATGGCGCAACGCAGCATGCCCTGCGCCGCGGTCCGCGCAGCGGCCTGGAATTTCCGGCGCTGGTCGAGGAATTGCGCGGCTTCCTGGCCGCCTCGCGTCCCAATCAACCGGTGCGAGCCATCCCCGGCGAAGGCCTGGACATTCCGATCTGGCTGCTGGGCTCCAGCGATTTCAGCGCCCGCCTGGCTGCCGAACTGGGCCTGCCGTTCTCGTTCGCGGGCCATTTTTCGCCTGAAGGCATGGCGGCGATGCGCCTGTACCGGCATCTGTTCAAGCCCTCGGCCACGTTGTCGCGCCCCTACGCCATGATCGGCGTGCCGGTGATTGCGGCTGAATCCGACGAAGCGGCGCAGCGCCAGTCCACCACCCAGCAGCTGAAATTCCTGTCGCTGGTGCGCGGCAACCGCCTGCAACTGCAGCCGCCCGTGGACAGCATGGACGGTTTGTGGAACGAATGGGAGCGTGAAGCGGTCAATCAAAGACTGGGTGCTGCCATCGTGGGCGGGCCCGAGACCGTCAAGCGCAGGCTCGAGGCGCTGGTGGCCGAAACCGAGGCCGACGAAGTCATGATCGTGTCTGACTTCTTCGACATCGCGGACCGCCTGCGCTCCTTCGAAATCGTCGCGTCGTTGAAGAACGGCGCCTGAGTCCTCATAAAAACCGCGGCCTGAGCGCCGCTGACCGCGCTCTCCATAGCGCCAACCATTGCGACGCCGCCACCGGCGGCTCTACTATTGCCTTTAGAGCGCGTGGCACCTGAAGCGTCGCCGAATCAGGTCCGGGACAGGCACATCCCGGATCTCTGACACCGCCTTTTTTGCGCCGCGCTCCGCGGCAAGGATCCAAAATGAGTATTGTTGAACTCACCAAAGACAGCTTCCAGGACGCCATCACCCCCGACGGCACCCTGATCGTCGACTTCTGGGCTCCCTGGTGTGGCCCCTGCCGTGGTTTTGCGCCCGTTTTCGAGCAAGCCGCGACCGAGCACACCGACGTCACGTTCGCCAAGGTGAACACCGACGTAGAGCAGGAATTGGCCGGCGCCCTGGGTATTCGTTCGATCCCCACGCTGATGGTCTTCCGTGAGAAGGTCCTGCTGTTTTCGCAACCCGGCGCCTTGTCGGGCGGCCAGCTGAACGAGCTGCTCGCCAAGATCAAGGAAGTGGACATGGAAAAGGTCCACCAGGAAATCGCCGCGGCGCAAGACAGCCAAAACGCGTAAACATGCAAAGGGGCCCGATCAAGGGCCCCTTTCTCTGGCTCGCGCGCCGTCAGGCCGCGGTCACGACACCAGTTCCCAGGCCGAGCGCCCCCGCGTGATGTTGGCGACGGTGACCTCCAGGTCACCCACTACGCTGCGGGGCACCACGAAGCACAGCGCCACGCCCTCTTCATTGAAGTCTTCTTGTTGGATGACCGCGCCGGCTTGCGCCAGGCGCGACTTCAGCAAGGCCAGTTCGGCAAAGCCGCAGGTGCAGGTGACGGTGGCCAGGTCCACGATTTCGGTCCGTTCGCCCAGGCGCAGACAATTCGCCGCGCATCCGCCGTATGCCCGCACCAGTCCGCCCGCCCCCAGCTTGATGCCGCCGTACCAGCGCACCACCAGCACGGCCACCCGGTCCATGTCCTGCCCTTCGATCGCTTGCAGGATGGGGCGGCCCGCCGTCCCGCCGGGTTCGCCATCGTCATTGAAGCGGTATTCCTGTCCGATGCGGTAGGCCCAGCAGTTGTGGGTGGCCTCGGGGTCGCTGCGCTCGGCGAAGAATCGCATCGCTTCGTCCACCGTCGAGACCGGCGCGGCGTAAGCGGCAAAGCGGCTTTTCTTGATGTCTTCCTGATACGAGCAAGGAACGGTCAACGTGTGCGTCATGCCCGGCATTGTAAGTGCTGGCGCGAAGCCGTTCTAACCGTGGCAGTCGGCCACTTCCTGGTCCAGATAGACGTCGAACGCGACGTCGCGTGCCCATTTGGCCGTCATTGCCTTCCAGGCGCCCGCGCGGTCCCAGGCCCGCATCTCGTCCGCCAGCAAGGCGCGGCCGGCCGTGTCACCTGCCGGCAGCAGCCACACGCGTTCGCGCCGGGCGCCGTCCGCGGCCAGCGTGGACGAGAATTTCTTCCACTCGGGAAACCGCACCAGGGGTTCCCAGACGGCGTCATCCACCAGCCCGATATCGCAACTGCCTTCACGCACGGCAACCAGGGCATCGGACGGCACGCGATACGTGCGCACCACCGCCCCCCAGCTTTCGGCCAGGGCGCGGGCTTGCGTCGCCGCCTCGGCCATGCAGACGCTGCGGCCGCGTACGTCGGCTGGCTTGCGCATCGTGGTATCACTGCGGATCAGCGCCTTGGGACGCGCGCCGTAGCCCGTGGTTTGCACGGCAACGGTTTGCGGCTGGGCGCCTGCACTATCCGCCAACACCAGGTCCACCTGGCCCGCCGCCAGCGCGGCGGCGGCCTGATCGGCCGGCACCTGCTGCAGCCGCACGGGCAAACCCAGTCGCTGGCCGAGCTTGTCGGCCATCTGCGCATCCAGGCCGTCAGGGGTACGGATCTTGGCGCCCGCCGCAGGCGGCGGCGCCAGATACGGCACGCCCACCACCAGTTCGCCCCGCGCCTGAGCGGCGGTGAAGCCGGTGGATTGCGCCTGCGCGATGCCGGCAAGCAGCGTGCAGGCAGTCAGGGCAACAAGGCGAATCCGGCGAATCATGCAAGGCTCCGGCACTTAAACGTATTGATAGCGCAGCAGGCGATGCTTGAGGTTTTCAAGCACGAACTGGTCGATCAGCGCGGCAAGCACGGCGATAACCAGGATGTTGGTCATGACGCCCGTCATGTCGGCGATTTCACCCGAATAGGCCAGCGACCGGCCCAGTCCCTTGCCGAAGCCGATCAGCATTTCGGCCGAGATCAGCGCGCGCCACGCATTGCCGAACGCCAGTTGCGCACCCGTGATCAGTTCAGGCATCACGGCCGGCAGATAGACGCGTTTGACCAGGCCCCAGCGCGTGGCGCCCATGACGCGCGCCGCCGACACATGCACGCGTTGCACGGATTCGGTGGCGTTCATCACGCTGAGCGCGGCTGGGAAGAACGCCGACAACGCAACCACGACGATGATGGGCGTATTGCCGAAGCCCATCACGATCAGGAACAGCGGCACCCAGGCGATCGACGGAATCGACTGCAGGATGACGATGGCGCTGCGCAGGACTTCACGAAAGAAGAACAGCACCGCGGCGACCAGGCCGAAGCCGATCCCCGCCGCCAACGCCAGGCCGTAGCCTGCGCCCAAGCGGCCCAGGGTGCCCAGCAGGCTTTGATGGAACGATTGCTTGCCCAGGTCTTCGAACAGGCGCTGCACGACGGCAGGCACGCCGGGCATCAGGAAATCCGGCAGCGCGAACGCTGCCAGCTGCCACAGGGCAAGTATGAACAGGACGCCCAAAACGCCCGCAAGATGCTTGCGGGCGCCGGTCACTCGGGTAGACGAGCTCAAAGTTTGCGCGCCTCTTGCCAGGACAGGTCAACGATGCTGGACACGTCATACGGCTTGCCGTCGCGCGTCTTCAGCGAACCCTGGGCCTGCAGGATGTCGGCGATTTCCTGCATGCGCGCCGTATCTTTCTCGGTCAGCTTGGGCGTGAACACCTGCGTGCTGATCGCCTCGGTAATGACGGTTTCACGCGGCAGTTCGCCACGATGCAAGGTCTTGAGCGTGGGCTCGGCGATGAAGTAGGAAGCGATCAGCTTGGACGCCTGCGCGGGTTCTTTCTGCAGCAGCGTGATGGCCTGGTTCTGCGCGTCCAGCGCCTTCCAGACATCGTCCTTGCGCTTGGCCAGCGTTTCGCCCGAGGTGATCACCACCATGCACGGGAACGGCCAGGCTTGGCCCACTTCGTAGATCTGCTTGACCGGGGCCACCAGTTGCGCGATGCGATCATAGGGTTCGAACAGGAAGGCCGCGTCCACGCGCTTGCCGACCAGCGACTGCACGGCCACGGCGGGGCTCACGCCCATGACGTTGACGTCGTCGGCGCCCAGGTTGCCTTGCTTGAGCACGACGCCCTTCAACACGACGTCCGCGGTGCTGCCTTCGGCTTGGGACGCCAGCGTCTTGCCCTTCAAGCCCGCGATGTCCTTGATGCCGGAATCATCGCGCACGATCAGCGAGTGATAGCCCTGCTGCGCGCCGCCCACGACTTTCAAGTCCGCGCCCTTGGAGGCCCAGGCCACAGCGTTGGTAAAGCCCAGCACGCCAATATCCAATTGGCCGCCCACGATCGCCTTGATCAGGTCGGTGCCCGACTTGAATTCGATCAGTTCGGAGTCCAGGCCCGCCTTCTTGTAGTAGCCGCCCTCTTGCGCCACGATCGCCTGCGCGTCGTCCATCACGCGCAGATAACCCACGCGGAATTTCTCGGCGGCCATTGCGGGGGCCGCCGCCAGCAGCGCCGCAGCCAGCGGCAGGGTCAGCCATTGCTTCAATTTCATGAGAGGAGCTCCAGGGAATTCAAGATCGGCAGCGCCACGGCGCCACCGGAACGGAAATGGATGTAGGTCAGGCGGCCAGCGCCAGATCGGAGTGGGCTTGCGAGCCGTCCACCCCGATGCCCAGCAGGCGCAGGATCTCGCGCTTTTCGGCGGCCAGGTCCGACAGGTCGTGGGTCTTCTCGCGATGCGCCAGATTGAATTCGCGCAGCACGCGCGCCGGGCGCGGGCTGAAGACGACGATGCGGTCGGCCAGGAACAGGGCCTCGTCCACATCGTGCGTGACCAGCAGTACGGTCGGCTTTTCTTGCGCGATCAGCTGGCGCAGCACGTCCTGCAGGCTCAGGCGGGTCAGCGCGTCCAGCGCACCGAAGGGCTCGTCCATCAGCATCGTCTTGGGCTGCGCGATAAAGGCGCGCGCCAATGCGGCGCGTTGGCGCATGCCGCCCGACACCTGATGGGGGTAATAGTGTTCAAAGCCGCCCAGGCTGACCCGGGCTAGCCAATGGCGCGCGGCCTCGCGGGCGCGCTTCTTGGGCGTGTTCTGGAATTCCAGGGCCAGCGCCACGTTGTCTTCAAGCGTCAGCCACGGATACAGCGCGTGTTCCTGGAACACCAGCGTGCGGCTGGGGTGCGGGCCGCTGATCGCCTGGCCATCGGCCAGCACGCTGCCTTGCGTGGGTTTTTCCAGGCCCGCCGCCAAATGCAGCAGCGTGGATTTGCCGCAGCCCGACGGGCCGACCAGGGCGACCAGTTCACCGGTCTTGATTTCGCTGGTAAAGCCGTCCACGACGGGCAGGTCGCCGAAGTGCTTGTGGACGTGGTCGAAGGTCAGGTTCATGGAACGAATCGTGGGCGCGCGTGGGAACGAGGCCTAAATCTAACAATTCGTTATATGAATTCAAACGATCAATATTGAATGTCTTAACTTCTTTTGGTTATTAACCGCCGCCCTAGGGTCTCTGCTACGCCATTGCCCGCTGGCGGACCGCATGGCGCTGCAAGCCGAAGGCAATCAGAAAGCCCACCAGCACGGCGACGGCGGCCGACAGGAAGATGGACGGGTAGCCGTAGCCGCTGGAAATGTAGCCCGCGACAGGCCCGGTCACGCCCAGGGCCAGGTCCAGGAATGCCGAGTACGCGCCCAGCGCCGCGCCGCGGCTGCCGGCCGGCACGCGTGCCACCGCCTCCACGCCGATGGCGGGGAATACCAGCGCAAACCCGCAACCGGTCAGCGCCGCCCCCAGCAAGGCGGCCGTGGGATTGGGCGCCAACCACAGCAGCAGCAGCCCTGCGGCTTCGACCAGGAACGAGACCTGCGCCACGCGGAAGCCGCCGAAGCGCGTGATGGTGCCCGCAAACAGCAGGCGCACGCCAATGAACGCGCAGCCGAAGGCGCTGAGCGCATGCGCCGCCCCCTCCCAGGAGAAGCTGGCGTAGTACAGCGCCACGAAGGCCGCCAGCGTGCCGAAACCCACCGACCCCAGCCCCAGCGCCATGCCGTGCGGGAAGACGCGCATGACCACGCTCTTGAACGCCATGCGGTGGCCGCCCACGATCGCCACGGCGGCGCGCGATACCGCCATGCCCAGGCCGGCCAGACCCAGTAGTAGCACCATGCCGCCCAACGCACCCATGCTCCATTCGGTTTCCAACTTGACGCCCAGCGGCGCGCCCAGCGCCAGGCCGCCGTAGGTACAGATCCCGTTCCAGGAGATGACGCGGGCGGTGTGCAGCGGGCCGACCCGCGCGATCGCCCAGGTGGCCGAACCCGTGCCGACCCAGCTTTCACCGAAACCCAGCGCCAGCCGGCTGATGATGATGGCCGTCAGGCTGAGCCACCCGCTGCGTTCGAAGGCATAGGCCAGCAGCAGGAAAACGCCGCTGGCCGCGCACGCCACCATGCCGATCACGACCGTCTGCTTCGGCCCCACGGTGTCGGCCATGCGGCCTGCGTGTGAGCGGCTGAGCAGCGTCGCCACGTACTGCACGCTGATGGCCAGGCCGGCCAGCACCGAGCCATAACCCAGGTTTCCGTGCACATAGCCCGGCAGCACGGCCAACGGCAAGCCGATGGCCAGATAACAGATGAAGGTGAAGAACGCGATGGAAACGATGCGCGCGGTCAACGCATACGTCCCGATGGGCGCGCCATCGGGCGTGGTGTGGGGTGTGGGAGACATGAATCGGAAAGGCGGGCGAGGTGCGTTTTGCACCAGGGTTTACCCGGATGATAGCGCACGCCATATTGCAGCGGGCTGAACGTCCGCGGGCCCACACATAACAAGGCCCGCCCCGATCGGAGCGAAGCGGAAGCTAGCCCATTGCCCCGCCGCCGGTGCGGTGGGGCAATGGGCGTCAAGCCGGAATCAGGCCTCGATGCCGCGCGATTCCAGATAGTCTTCGTAGCCGCCGCGGTAGTCGATGATCTCGCCCGAGGGCAGGATTTCGATCACGCGGGTGGCCAGGCCCGACACGAATTCGCGGTCATGGGACACGAAGACCAGCGTGCCTTCGTACTTTTCCAGTGCGAATTGCAGCGATTCGATCGATTCCATGTCCAAGTGGTTGGTCGGCTCGTCCAGCAGCATGACGTTGTGCCGGCCCAGCATCAGGCGGCCGAAGGTCATGCGGTTCTTTTCGCCGCCCGACAGCACCTTGGGCGCCTTGGGCAGATCGTCCGCCGAGAACAGCAGGCGACCCAGCACCGAACGGATCGATTGGTCGTCATCGCCCGGCTGACGATGGTCGCCCATCCAGTCCAGCAGGTTGATGTCGGTTTGCAGGAACTGGTCCGACACGTCCTGAGCCATGTAGCCCAAATCGGCGTTATCGGACCACTTCACCGAACCCGAGTCCGGTTGCAATTCGGTGGCCAAGAGGCGCAGCAAGGTCGTCTTACCCACGCCGTTGGCGCCGATGATGGCGATCTTTTCACCGGCATCGACCATGGCCGAGAACTTGGTGATCACCGGCGCATCGTAGGCCTTGGTCAGGTTCTCGATGGTGACGGCCAGGCGGTGCATGACCTTGTTCTGTTCGAACCGGATGTACGGGTTCTGGCGCGACGACGGCTTGACCACGACCTGGTCGGCCTTGATGCGGTCGATCTGCTTCAGGCGCGAGGTGGCCTGGCGCGACTTGGACTTGTTGGCGGCGAAGCGGCGGACGAAGTCCTGCAGTTCAGCAACGCGTTCCTTGGCCTTGGCGTTGTTGGACACCAGGCGCTCGCGGGCCTGGGTCGAGGCCAGCATGTAGTCGTCGTAGTTACCGGCGTAGATGCGGATCTCGCCGTAGTCCACGTCAGCCATGTGCGTGCACACCTGGTTCAGGAAGTGGCGATCGTGGCTGATGATGATCATCGTGCTCTGGTAGCTGTTGAGCACGTTTTCCAACCAGCGGATGGTGTTGATATCCAGGTTGTTGGTGGGTTCGTCCAGCAGCAGGACGTCGGGGTTCGAGAACAGCGCCTGCGCCAGCAGCACGCGCAGTTTCCAGCCCGGGGCGACTTCGCGCATGGGCAGGTTGTGCTGGTCCACGGCGATTTCCAGGCCCAGCAGCAGTTCGCCGGCGCGCGCTTCGGCGGTGTAGCCGTCGTACTCGGCGAACTTGGCTTCCAGGTCCGCGGCGCGCATGTAATCGTCTTCGGTCGCTTCCGGGTTCGCGTAGATCGCGTCGCGCTCGGACATGGCGTCCCACATTTCGGTGTGGCCCATCATGACGACGTCCAGCACGCGCAGGTCTTCGAACGCGAACTGGTCCTGGCGCAGCTTGCCCAAGCGCACGCCCGGCTCAAGCGACACGTTGCCGGCGGACGATTCGAGGTCGCCGCCGATGATTTTCATGAACGTAGACTTACCGGACCCATTGGCCCCGATCAGCCCGTACCGGTTGCCTTCCCCGAACTTGACGCTGACGTTCTCGAAAAGGGGCTTGGGACCGAACTGGATGGTGAGATTGGCTGTGGATATCACGGTGTATTTGAGTCTGAGGGCGTCCGAAGACGCATGCGAGGAAACCCGATAGTGTAGCAAATGGGGCTGCGGCCCCGATTTTCAATCTTCGGCCGGGAACATCAGGACCGGCGCTACCCTGCCCTGATCGGGTTCGTCTCCGAATGAAAACGCCCCCGAGTCCGGCCAGGGCCGGACGTCGAGGGCGTGCCGCCGATGGCGATGATCAGTGGTGGTGTTCGTCCAGCACCAGGTGCGCCAGGCCCTTTTCGGTGGCGATGCCCACCTTCTGGCCGATCGGCAAGGTGGCCTTGGTGGCCACATGTCCATAAGGCAGACCGGTGATGACCGGCACCTTGACCGTCTTGCGCAGCCAGGCCACGACTTCGTGCAGGTCATAGCCCTTGTCGTGGGGCGCCAGCTTGTAGTCCGAGAAACGGCCCAGCACGATCGCCTTCTGCTTGGCCAGCACGCCGGCCTGCCACAGCTGGATCAGCATGCGTTCGACGCGGTACGGATGTTCGGCCACGTCTTCCAGGAACAGGATGCCGCCGCGGATCTTCGGAAAGTACGGCGTGCCCAGCAGCGAGGTCAGCATGGCCAGGTTGCCGCCCCACAGGATGCCGCGGGCATCGACGGGGTCTGCGTCCTGCGTTTCGAAACTGAGGATCTCCAGTTCGCCGCGCATGACTTCGCCAAACAGCGCTTCGGTCAGGTCATCGACCTTCTTGCCGCCGAAGTCCGCCACTGCGGTGGCGCCGGTGTAGCTGACGGCGCCCGTCTGCGCCAGGAGGCCCAGGTTGAAGGCAGTGAAGTCGCTCATGCCCACGAAGCGCTTGCCGCTGTCGGCCATCGCTTTCCAGTCGATCTGGTGCAGCAGCCGGCCCATGCCGTAGCCGCCGCGCGTCACCATGACGATGGGCAGCTTCTGCTTGGCGGCGCGCGCCAGGCTAGCCAGACGCTGCGCGTCGGTGCCCGCAAAGCGCTGGTGTTCGGCATAGGCCGTGCGGTCCAGGGCGGTCTTGAAGCCCTGCTGCTGCAGGCGTTCGCGCGCCAGTTCCACCGTGGCGGGATCGCGCACGGCCGCCGACGGCGAGATCAGGTAGATGCCGCGGGCGTCCGGCAGCGTGTGGCTGTGCCCGTGGTCATGGCTGTGGTCGTGGCCGCAGTTATCGTCGCAAGCGGGGCCGTGATCATGGCCGTGATCATGATCGTGGACGGCCGTCTTGGCCGCCGTTCTGGCCGCGGGCTTGGCGGCCGTTCTTGCGGCGGGCTTGGCGGTGCGCTTGGCTGCGGCGTTGCCGGCGGCGGCCTTGGTGCCCGCCTTGGCGGCTTTGGGGGTGCTCATGCTATGGATTCCTTGGCGCGGCGTTCGCGGAAGAACCGGCGCAGCAGGTCGCCGCAAGGTTCCGCCAGCACGCCGCCGGTGACTGAAGTGTGATGATTGAGTTTCGGGACCGACCCGACGTCCAGCACGCTGCCGCAGGCGCCGGTCTTGGGGTCGTAGGCGCCGAACACGACGCGCGCCAGCCGCGCGTGCAGCATGGCGCCGATGCACATGACGCAAGGCTCCAGCGTGACATACACGGTAATGCCCGGCAGCCGGTAGTTCTCCAACTGGCGGGCGGCGCTGCGCAAGGCCACGATTTCGGCGTGGGCGGTGGGATCGTGGTCGATGATGGTGCGGTTGTAGCCGCGCCCCAGGATTTCGCCCTTGGCGGACACGACCAGCGCCCCGACGGGCACCTCGCCAATGTCATAAGCGGCCTGGGCTTCTTCGAGCGCCAGGCGGATGTAGCGGGCGTCTTCTTCGGTCCACGGCGTCACGGGCGTCGCGGCCGTCAGCGAACCGGCCTCAACCACGGTACACCCGGGACTTCAGCGCGATGCGCCCGGCCAGGCTGGTCACAGCCTCTTCCAGCCACTGGTAGAGCTCGGCCTGTTCGTCGTAGCGGGCCTGGTTCAGGTTGGACACCCGCCCTTCTTCGATGAAGCCCCAGGCGCGGCTGCGCTTGTCTCGGTGCTTCGGGTCCCAGACGCCGAAGGCGAAACCGCCGGCGCGGCGGATCAACGAAAAGCAAGGGATGTCGGTGTAGCCGTCGCCGACGAACACCATCTGGTCGAACGGCACGCGCAAGCGGTCTTCGGGCACCTTGCGGTTGACCTCGAAGGGCTTGTTGCGAAAGTCGCGCCCGATGATGCCTTTCTGGATGTGGAACAGATAACGCGTCTTGTCGGTGAAGCTGACGATGCGGCGCGGGAACGTGATGCCGCCGTCGTCGCCGTAGACGAATTCGGACGCCCAGATTTCAGTGAATTCATGCGCGATGGGTGTGGAGCGGACCACGTCGCCGATGCCGCTGGAGATCAGGTAGAACTCCAGCTGCACCTGCGGCTGTTCGGCGCGCACCGCCGCGCGCAGGCGTTGGAACAAGGTCGGCACGCCGTCGTGCAGCTCCAGGCGCGAGCCCCATTCCTGTAGGCGCTGCTGCGTAATGCGCCCATGCGTGCCCGCCTGGGACAGCTGGATCATTTTGTACAGATAGGCGGGGACGGGATCCCAGTCCTGCTTGGACAGCAGCGGATCGACCTCGTCTTTCCAGAACGAGGCCGTGTCTACGCCGATGCTTTCCAGGAAACCGGACGTGCTGTCCGAGGCCAGCGTGTCGTCGAAATCGAAAATCAGGGCGATGACGTCGGACATGGATGCGTGAATAAAGGACGGAATAAGGGCGGGAAAAGCGCAACAGCCGCCATTTTGCCTGAATGCGGCGGCGGCTGTGCGTCGTACCCGGCCCTACGCGGCCATTATTGGCGCATCGGGGCGCTCATGGTGCCGGTGCCGGTGCCCGGGGCGGGCGCCATGCCGGGAGCAGGTGCCATGCCAGGCGCCGGCGCCGTGGTGGCCGGCGGGACCGTGCCAGCCGGAACCTGGATCACCGTCTCACGCAACACCCCACCCCCCTGGACGCTGCCGCGCACATTGGTGGGCGAGCTCATCTGCGTCAGGCAGTCCTGGCGCGATTCCGCGGGCAGCCGGTTGCAACGGTCGACCATGTTCTGCTGGTGCTGGTCGGTGGAGCCTTCCTTCAGATTCTGGCGATTGGCTTCATCGCGCGCGGCGCCGGCTTCGCGCATGCACGTCGCGCGGTCCTGGTTGGTATTACCGCTCTTGCATTTCGCCACGTCCTGCTCGTACTGGGACTGGATGGCGGCGCGGCCGATCGCATCTGCCGCGTGGACCGCGCCCGCGGCCAACATCAAGCCCGCCGCGCAAAGGGTTGCTGCGAGGCGTTTGGTATGCATGGGTCGTACGTTCATGGCCAGCTCCTTGATGAGAATTGAACCGTAAGCGGTCAAGACCACCTGCCCGTCCTGCCGCTTGCTTGCACCTACTATCCCACGATGCGGCGTCGGGGACATGTCCAGCAACTTGCATTCGTAAGGTTACGTATCAAGCACCTTTTTTGCCTTGGGGCGGCCCGGCGGCAAAAAAACAGGGCCGCTTGGCCCTGTTGTTGATGCCTGCGGCGGTGCAGCATGGCATGTCGCGTTCACATGCGGTGGCGCTTGTTACCGGCCGTCAGCGGGCATCCAGGTCCGCGTCGGCCTTGGTCAGCCGGTTGCGGTAGGTGGCCGCGCGCATCAGCAGCATGGCCGTGACGGGCGACGACACGACCAGCAACAGCGTGATGATCACTTCGTGGAACACGGGGCGCGCCGACAAGGCCGAGAACACCAGGATGGACGCCGCCAGCACGCAGCCGCAACCCAGGGTGTTGCCCAGCGTGGGCGCATGGATGCGCGCGTAGAACGTGCGAAAACGCAGCAGGCCTGCCGAGCCGGTCAGCGCCAGCAGGCCGCCCAGCACCAGCAGGATGCAGGCCGGGATGCCGGCCCACAGGGGGATGGCGGTTTCGATCATGGCTCGATCACCTCGCCGCGCAGCAGGAAGCGCGCCATCGCAGTGGATCCCACGAAGCCGAACAGTGCGATCAGCAACGCGATATCGAAGTACAGCGACGCCCCCGATCGGATGCCGAAGACCAGCATGGTGAGCATGCCGTTGATGTACAGCGTGTCCAGCGCCAGGACGCGGTCCTGCGCCGTGGGGCCGCGCAGCAGGCGGATGGCGGCAAACACCATGCCCAGCGCAAAGCACACCAGGGCAAAGGACGCCGCCCAATACAGTGCGGTGTTCATAGTCATTCAAACATCTCCATCAACGGGCGCTCGTAGCGCTCCTGCACCAGCTTGACCCAGTCGTCTTCGTTCTGGAGGTCGAGCACGTGCAGCTTCAAGCTGTGGTCGGGCGTCAGGTCCACCCAGACCGTGCCTGGGGTGTAGGTGACGATGCAGGCCAGCATGGCCAGACCGTGCGGATCGCGCATGGTCAGCGGGATCATGATGAAGCCGGGTGAAAAATCGTTCCGGCGCGGATTCAGGATCAGCTTGCCCACGGCGATGTTGGACTTGATGATGTCCGCCGTGACGTGCAGGAACAGCGGCACGGCCTTCCACAGGCGGCGCGGCCGCGCATGCAAAGGACGCAGGCGCGACGCCGCCCACGTGAACCACAGCGCCAGCGCCGCACCCAGGGCGATCTGGCCCGCGGACAGGCTTTCGTTCAGCACCAGCCACAGGACGAACAGGAAAACGGGCAGGAAAAGGAAGTAAAGGCGGCGCATCAGCTTCCTCCCTTGACGCCGCGCACGGTCTGCGCGGACATGACGGCGTCGATATAGGACTTGGGTTGATCCAGCGAGCGCGCGGCCTCGTCCAGATAGGCCGACACCGGCCCCGCCCCTGCCGCCAGGCCGACGCACAGCAACAGCAGCACGGCCACCGGCCCTGCTTCGATCACGCGCAGGCGCGGCGTGCTGCGGTCGTCGCTGGCCCAGAACACGCGGATGCCGGTGCGGCCCAGGCCGACCAGGCCCGCCAGGCCCGACACCAGCACGGCGGCCACCAGGATCCATGCGTCAAACGGCGGCGCGGATTCGGTGGCGGCCGACACCGCCGCCGACAGCAGCGAAAACTTGGCCACGAAGCCTGACAAGGGCGGCAAGCCCGTCACCAGCAGCGCGCAGCAGATGAACGCCAGGCCCAGGAACGCCATCGCCGCCGGTATCGCCACGCCGACCACGTCGTCGGAACGGTTCACCGACGCAGGGTCGTCCAGGTCGAAGGCGTCCAGCGTCACCGCCAGCACGTTGGCGCCGAAGCTGCGCGTGCGCTCGATCAGTTCAGCCAGCATGAAGAACGCGCCCGTGGTCAGCACCGAGCTGATCAGGTAGAACAGCGCGGGGCCGGTCAGGGTGACGCCGGGCATGCCCAGCGCCGTCAGCAGCGTGCCGGCCGACACGATGACGCAATAGCCCACCATCTTCTCCAGCTGCTGGGTCGCCAGCAGGCCCAGCGCGCCGAACAGCAGCGTGGCCAGGCCCGCCGCGAACATCCAGTCCAGGCTGAACGCCGCTGGCGCGCCCGACGGCAGCAGCAACGATCCGATGCGCAACAGCGCGTAGATGCCGACCTTGGTCATGATCGAGAACATGGCCGCGATCGGCGCACCGGCCGAGCCGTAGCCCTTCACCAGCCAGAAGTTCAGCGGCCAGGCGCCCGCCTTCACCAGGAAGGCCACCCCCAGGATGGCAGCGCCGGCTTCGAACAGCATGCGTTCGGCGCCCGTCAGGTTGCCGGCGCGCAGGGCCAGGTCCGCCATGTTCAGCGTGCCGGTCACGCCATAGATCAGCGCGATGCTGATCAGCAGCAGGAACGAAGCCACCAGGTTCACGGCGATGTATTGCAGTCCCGCGCTGACCCGCGCAACGCCCGAGCCGTGCAGCAGCAGGCCATAGGATGCCGCCAGCAGCACTTCGAAGAAAACGAACAGGTTGAAAAGGTCGCCCGTCAGGAAGGCGCCGTTCAAGCCCATCAGCAGGAACTGGAATAGCGAATGGAAATGCACGCCGGCGCGGTCCCAGCGGGCCAGCGCATAGATCAGCGTGGCCAGGCCCAGCACGGCGGTCAGCGTCAGCATGACGGCGGCCAGGCGGTCCACCACCAGCACGATGCCGAACGGCGCGGGCCAATCGCCCACCAGGTAGACGCCTACGCCATCGGGCCAGACGCCGGGCACGCCGCCGCCGGCCACGGCCAGGAGCGCAATCGCCGCGGCCAGCTGGGCCAAGGTGGCGACCACCGAGATCGCCCCCCGCGTATAGCGGCTGGTATCGGCCAACAAGAGCATCGCCGCGCCTGCAAGCAGCGGCGTGATGATGGGCAGTACAGGAAGGTGTTGAAGCCAGAAACTCAAGATTGGGACTCCCGTCCATCAACGTGGTCGGTACCCGTGAGGCCGCGCGAGGCCAGCAACACAACCAGGAACAGCGCAGTCGTGGCGAAGCCGATCACGATGGCCGTCAGCACCAGCGCCTGCGGCAGCGGGTCGGCGTACCAGGAAGGGTCATGCGCCATGGCGGGGTCCACGACCGGCGGACGGCCCGAGGTGAGCCGGCCCATGCCGAAGATGAAGAGGTTCACCGCATACGACACCAGCGACAGCCCCATGATGAACTGGAAGGTGCGCGGCCGCAGCAGCAGCCAGACCCCCGAGCCCGCCAATACGCCGATCGCGACGGCATAGATCAATTCCATCAGGCTTCCCCTGTTTGTGTGGCGGCCGCCTGGATTTCGGCGGCGGCCTTGCGTTGCGCGCGCAGCGATTGGTGGGCCAGCGCCACCAGCACCAGCACGGTGGAGCCCACGACCAGCATGTACACGCCCAGGTCGAACAGCAGCACGCTGGACAGGTGCACGTGGCCGATGAGCGGCAGCGCGACATCCCAGGCCAGCGCGGCCAGGAACGGCTTGTACGCCACCCACGCGGTCACCGCCGCGATGCCGGCGGCCAGCAGGCCGATCCCGATCCAGTTCTGCGGGTTGAGCCGGCTGCGCGACTCCACCCAGTACACGCCGCCCACCATGTATTGCAGGATGACGGCGGTGGCGAAGATCAGTCCGCCGACAAAGCCGCCGCCTGGCTGGTTGTGGCCACGCAGCAGGAAGTACACCGAAATCAGCGCAGCGGTGGGCAGCAAGAGGCGCACCAGCACCGTCGGCACCATCATCGAGCCTTCGGGCACCAGCGACTTGATGTCGGGCGCGGCCGGCACGCCGCCGTCCTGTTCCTTCTGTTGGCGCGGCAGGTCGGCGCTTTCGGCGGCCGGACGGAAGCGGCGCAGCAACGCGTAGACCGTCAGCGCCACGATGCCCAGCACCGTGATCTCGCCGAAGGTGTCGAAGCCGCGGAAGTCCACCAGGATCACGTTCACCACGTTGGTGCCGCCGCCGTCGGGCAGCGCGCGATCCACGAAATAGGAAGAGATCGTCTCGCCTTGCGGACGCACCAGCACCGCGTAGGCCAGCGCCGCCATGCCGGTGCCGGCGGCCGTGGCCATCAGCAGGTCGCGCAAACGGCGGCCCCGGGCGCGCAACGTGGCCTTGAGCGTTTCCTCGTCGTCCTTCTCGATCCGGCGGGGCAGCCAGCGCAAGCCCAGAAGCAGCAGCACCACGGTGACCACTTCAACGGACAACTGGGTCAGCGCCAGGTCGGGCGCGGAAAACCACACGAAGGTCAGGCAGGTGATCAGGCCGGCGCCGCCGGCCAGCGCCAGCGATGCCAGGCGGTGGTATTTGGCCTGATAGGCAGCACCCAGCGCGCAAGCCCCGCCCACCAGCCACAACAGCGCGAAAGCGGGGTCGACCGGCGTCATGCGGCCCGTGCCTTCCAGCCATCCGCCGCCGCGCAAGGGCAGCCAGGCCACGAACAAAGTGCCCAGCACGATCAGCAGCATCTGCACCTGCAGGCGCGACGACGCCACCCAGCGCAGCAGCCAGGCCGCCGCCACGCTGGAGCCATCAAGCAACGTTTCGAAGGTGCGGCGGCCGTCCAGGCGGTAGATGAACGGCACGCGGCCCGGGTTGGCGCGCTGGTGGGCGCGCAACGCCAGGTACAGGAGTACACCGGACGCCGTGGCGACCAGGCTCATCACCAGCGGCAGGTTCACGCCGTGCCAGACGGCCAGGCTGTATTCGGGCATGTTCTCGCCCAGGATGCTCTGCGCCGCGGTCGCCAGGAACGGGCCGACCGTCAGGGCGGGCAACACGCCCACCAGCAGGCACATGAACACCAGCAGCGCGCTGGGGAACAGCATCCAGCGCGGCGGCTCATGCGGCGCGCGCGGCAGGTCGGTGGCCGGGGGGCCGAAGAACACCTGCAGGATGAAGCGCAGCGAATAGGCCACGCTGAACGCCCCGGCGATGGTGGCCATCAGCGGCAGGCCGATCTGGGTGAAGCTGTCGCCGCTGATGAAAGTGGTCTCGGCGAAGAACATTTCCTTGGACAGGAAACCGTTGAGCAGCGGCACGCCCGCCATGGACGCCGCCGCCACCATCGCCAGGGTGGCGGTGATGGGCATGGCCTTGTACAGGCCGGACAGGCGGCTCAGGTCGCGCGTGCCGGTTTCGTGGTCCACGACCCCGGCGGCCATGAACAGCGACGCCTTGAAGGTGGCGTGGTTGATCATGTGGAAGATGGCGGCCACCAGCGCAAGCTCGCTATTGAGCCCCAGCAAGAGTGTGATCAGGCCCAGGTGGCTGATGGTGGAATACGCCAGCACGCCCTTCATGTCCTGCTGGAAGATGGCGGCATAGGCCCCCAATACCAGCGTGATTAGCCCTGCCCCGCCGATGATCCAGAACCATTCGTCGGTGCCCGACAGCACCGGCCAGAAGCGGGCCAGCAGGAATACCCCGGCCTTCACCATGGTGGCCGAGTGCAGGTAGGCGGACACCGGCGTGGGCGCCGCCATGGCGTTGGGCAGCCAGAAATGGAACGGGAATTGCGCGCTTTTGGTCAATGCGCCAAGCGCCACCAGCACCAGCACGGCCGGATACCAGGGGTCGGCGCGCACCAGGTCGCCCGAGGCCAGCACGCGGTCCATGTCGTAGCTGCCGACGATATGGCCCAGGATCAGCACGCCCGCCAGCAGGCAGAGGCCGCCCCCGCCCGTCACCGTCAGCGCCATGCGGGCACCGCGCCGGGCGTCCAGGCGGTGATGCCAATACGCGATCAGCATGAACGACGCCAGGCTGGTCATTTCCCAGAACATCACCAGCTGGATCAGGTTGCCGGAGAGGACCACGCCCAGCATGGCGGCCATGAAGGCCTGGAAAAACGAGAAAAAGCGCGGGACCGGATCTTCCGGCGACATGTAATAGCGGGCGTACAGGACCACCAGTGCGCCCATACCCGAGACGATCAGGGCGAACAGCCACGCGTAGCCGTCCATGCGCAAGGTGAACTGCAGGCCCAGGGCGGGCGCCCACGGCATGTCGAACCGGATCACGCCGCCGTTGGCGACGTCCGGGTAAAGGCTGGCAATCAGAACCACACAGGCCAGGGCGATCAAGCCGGCCAACCACGCCTCGGCATTACGGGCGTTCGAAGGCAACAGCGCGGCGCACAGGCTGCCGGCAAACGGCAGAGCGAGGATCAGGATCAGCGACATGGCGTTCCGAGAATGTCCGGGCCCCCTCCCGCCGGCACGTGGCAGCGAGAGACGAAACAGACCGGGGATTGAAAAACGGACGGAACCCTGGCCCGGTGCGTCGCTGCACTACACGTTGCCCCGCGGGGACATCAACCAACGCCCCATTGAACGGCGCAGACAGAAACAAACGCAATAGCTTTCTTGCAAGACCGGCCAAGAATCTCATCCGAAAAATATCAGATTCTTGTAAGTTATGCAGAGATTTATGCGTGAACCCGGCTAATGACAGCACGATGACTGCGCAATGATTGCGCAATGACAGGGTTTGAGAAATCGTTCATCTTGTTGTCAGGCTTGGCTTTTTCGGCGATCTGACGCGATTTCCACACAACTATCCGTCACTGAAAAAATATTTTTGCGTAAAGACAGGGAGAATCCTGAGTTGACCGTAGGGGGATTCCTGTGTGGAATTGCGCCCACGAAGCGTCGGCTACGCCAGCATCCCGGCAAAGCGCGCTTCACCGACGCCGGCCCAAGAAGCCGGTCGGCTCGGAACAACAAAATATGGAGAAGACTCTTGACCGTGCTGTCTCATGCCAAGGCCATCCTGGCCGCCGCCATCGCAGGCGTCTGCTTTAGTTCCGGCGCCCACGCCGCAGATCCGTACCCCAATAAGCCCATCCGCCTGATCGTCCCCTTTGCCGCCGGCGGCACGACCGACATCGTCGCCCGTATCGTCGCCGAAGGCCTGGGCCGTGAACTGGGCCAGGCCGTCGTGGTGGAAAACCGCGGCGGTGGCGGCGGCTCGATCGGCGCCGACGCGTTGGTCCGTTCCGCGCCTGACGGCTACACGCTGGGCGTGGCCACCGTCAGCACCATGGCCACGAATCCGGCCACCAACCCGAAGAACCCCTACAACCCGATCAAAGACTTCACGCCGATCACCAACTTGGTGAACGTGCCGAACGTGCTTACGGTCAACCCGGCCGTGCCCGCCAAGTCGCTGGCGGAATTCATCACCCTGCTCAAGGCCAATCCCGGCAAGTACAGCTATGCCTCGTCCGGCGCGGGCGGCATCGGCCACCTGGACGGCGAATTGTTCAAGTCGCTGACCCAGACCGACATGGTCCATGTGCCCTACCGCGGTTCGGGCCCGGCCCTGAACGACGTGATCGCCGGCCAGGTGAACGCCCAGTTCGACAACCTGCCCTCGTCCATGCCCCACATCCAGGCCGGCAAGCTGCGCGCCCTGGCCGTGGCCGCCCCCAAGCGCCTGCCCGCCCTGCCGGACGTCCCCACCTTCAAGGAAGGCGGCCTGCCCGAAATGGACAACATGGCCTGGTACGGGCTGGTCGCACCCGCCGGCACGCCGCAAGCCGTGGTTGACCGCATCCACGACGCCGCCGTCAAGGCGCTGAAAGACCCGAAGATCGTCCAGCGCCTGGCCGACGGCGGGTCGCTGGTGGACGGCAATACGCCCGCCGAGTATGCCGCACAGATCAAGCGTGAACTGGAACTGCGCCAGCGCATCGCCAAGGAACGCAACATCGTCTCGACGAACTGATCCCGCCTGACGGAAAGGCTGCTGCTTCATTCGAAGCCAGCCTTTCCCACTTGACTCCGGACGCGCGGGTGTTAGCATCTGCCCCCGTGCGATCCGATTTTTCTCCCATCCCCCCCGCTGCCTGCGTCCTTTGCGCCCTGCGCTCGACTTTGTTGAGCTCGCAGGAAGTCGCCGCGCGTTCCGCTTACGCGCGCTCCAAGCCCGGCTAATCGCCCGGCTCCCTCCGCTTTCCCCCTTCCTATTCCGGCCTGTCGCCGGTGGCCCTGCACATCCGTGCGCGTTGCCGCCTGCCACGCGCCGGCGGACGCCCTGCCGCGTGGCCGGGCGCCCGCGCCTGAATCTTCGCCGCCCGCCCCCACCGCTGGCGGCCGGCCACGCACAGATCTCCCCTTTCAGCGCCATGCAACTTACCAAGAAATTCGTCAAAGCCAAGAATCCCTGCGCGGGCGGCTACAAATGGTTCATCCGCGACCACAACGGACAGGGGGATTACCAGGCCGTGCTTGATGCGCTGGTGGCCGACGGCCGCGTCAGCGACGCCTGCTGGCTGCTGGACCAGTTCGGTCCCACCGACGCCGTGCTGAAGCTGGATGCCGTGGACGCCAACGCGATCGTCTTCGCGGGCACGCTGGAAGTGCGCATGGGCATCAACGTGGACAGCGTGGTGCGCGCCGGCCGCAGCATCATCACCGGCGGCGGCATCCGCGCGGGCGAAACCATCATGGCGGGGGAAAACATCACTGCGGCGGCCAACATCGCCAGCGGCGGCAATCTGCGCGCGGGCGGAGACATTGCGGCGGACTGGGGCATCGAAACCGCCACCAGCCTGGACTGCGGCGGCAACGTGCGCGCCAAATGGGACATCTGCGCCGGCCAGGACCTGGCCGTGACGGGCCACCTGCATGCCGGCCAGGACGTGCAGACGCAAGGCGCCATCAAGTGCGGCCAGGGCATCAAGACCGGCGGCGACGTGCGCGCAGACAAGGAAATCAATGCGGCCTGCGGCATCCAGGCCGGGGGTTCCATCCAGTGCGGCGAACACCTGGCGTCCGGGTGGGGCCTGATCGCCGGCGGCGACATCCGCGCCGAAGGCTCGATCCGCGCGGGTGAAGGCGTGCAGGCCGAAGGCGTGATCCAGGCCGGCGACGGCCATGGCGTCTATGCCGGGCTGAGCGTCCGGCTGGACGCCTGGTCCGTCTGCGCCCGCGTCTCGGCCCAGACGCGCCCTGCCCAGCTTGTCAGCGGCCATTGGGTGGGGCAGGACGCGGCGCAAGGCGGAGACTCGGCGCCGGCCGCTACGCGGTCGTCTTGGCCGACGGCCGCTTATCCGGCGCTGGCTTGACCGCCGCCGGATTGCGCAGCACCAGCATCAGGCCCAGCAGGATCGCCCCCATGCCGGCCAGGCTCAGCGCAGACAGGCGGTTGCCCAGGATCAGGTAATCCAGCGCCGCCGTGCCGGCCGGCACCAGATAGAACAGACTGGTGACGTTGACGAGGTTGCCGGCCTGGATCATGCGGTAAAAGAGCAGCGTCGCGCCCACGGATATCACGAGCCCCATCCAGATCAGCGGCACGACAAACCCGACGGTCCAGTCCACCCGGATCGGTTGGAACGGCACGAACAGCAGGCATAGCGCCAGACTGACCGTGTATTGCAACGGCATCACGTCCATGGGCGCCTGCTTCACGCGCTTTTGCAGGATGGCGCCCGCGGTCATGCTGGCCAGCGCGGCAAAGGCGAACGCCATACCCGCCACTGAAAAGCGCGCCATGCCGATGCTTTGGTACACCACCATCACGAGACCGCACAGCGCCAGGAACAGCCCCGCCAGCCGCGCCGGCGAATAGCGGCGTTCCATCACCGCCAGGGTCAGGATGGGCTGCGCGCCCAGCAACGTGGCCAACACGCCCGGCGTGATGCCATGGTCCAACGCCAGCAAATAGCAGATGGAATAGCTGCCAATCAACAGCAGCCCGGTCAGCGCCACGGTCTTGCGCGTACCGCGCTCCGGCAAGCAGCGCTTGCGCCACAGGCATATCGCCCCCAGCACCGCCAAGGCAAGGATGAAGCGCCACAACAGGAAGCCGAACGCGGAGGCGTGCGACAGCCCCCATTTGGCGAAGATCGCGCCGCCGCTCCACAGCAGCACGAACAAGGTGGTGGAGCCGTAAGCGGTCCACGTGGATCGATCGAAAGACATGAGGTTTCACCTGTCAGGGTAAGAACAGGCTCCAGCCCTGCGCCGGGTTGCCGCGACTATCGGCAAACCGGCACGGATCAGCGGCGCTTGGGGCGCGCGATACGCGTCAACCCATCATGCGCACTGACAACGGACAAGGACTGGAGTGGAGAGTTTGGCGGTCAGCCGAACACAACCGCCAAGGGCGGATGCACGCCCGAGACCACGCCGGCAGGCGGCGAGGCGGGCGGAGAGACGACCGCAGAAACGATCGCAAATACGACAGGAGAAACGACGGGAGAAATTGCGGCAGGCGCCGCAGGGATCAGACCGGCATGCGCAGACCACGCGCGCGCGCCGCGGCCGGCTGCAGAAGCAGCGGCGGCGAAATCGGCGTAGGGCGTGAAGTCAGGCATGGGCGTAGCCTATCCGTTCACCCCTTACGCCGTCAAGCCGCTCAGGAAGCGCCGATGCGGCGCTGTTCGACCCCCATGTCCCGCCACGCCTCGCCGTGGCACGTGAACATCAGGATCTGGTGGCGCGTGGCCGCATCGAACAGCGCACGCTTCATGAAGTCGCGCCGCGCATCGTCGGTGTGGACCAGGGCGTCGTCCAGCACCAGCAAGGTGGGCCGCCCGGCTTCGCGCAGCAGGTCGGCATAGGCGAACCGGGCCAGGATGCCCAGTTGCTCGCGCGTGCCGAAACTCAGCGCCTCCAGCAGGTCTTCACCCTCGCCGCGACGCAACGCAGTCGGCAAGAGCGCATCGTCCAGCCGCAGCGCGGCCTCGGGGAATAGCAAGGCCAGGTAGTGGTTCAACCGCCGCGCCAACGGCGCCTGCAGCCGCTGCGTGGCGGCCGCGCGCTTGTCGGTCAGCAGGGTCAGCAGCAGCTCCAGCGCGGCAGCGCGGCGCGCGAATTCATCGCGACGGCGCGCCAGGCGTTCACACGCGGCAGCCGATTCGGACAGGCGTTCGCCCAAGCCCTGCGCGCCCGCCTGGTCCAGCTTGCCCTGCAGTTGCAGGATCTCGCCGTGGCGCTTGTGCTGCGCATCGCGTTCGATGGCGGCGGATTTCTCGTAGCGTTGGACGTCTTGCTCGAGCAGGTCGGGACGATGCTCCGCCAGTGCCGCCTGCGCCTCGCGCACGCGGCGGTCCAGTTCATCGTGGCCGCTGCGCACTTCGGCCAGCCGGCCC